>JBDHZU010000080.1:0-8894 GCA_039812085.1 Candidatus Nanopelagicales bacterium
CTGGTTCTTCCACCGGCCAGAGATCTTCTGCTGCGCAGTAGGGGCAGTGATGGATCGTGCTCATCGCAGGGAATCCTCGTCGGTTCGTGCGGCCCACTGCGCGAAAGTTTCGCCATCCTCGCGTTGTTCCAAGTAGTGACCAGTGACTCGTTCGATGAAGTCCGGCATCTGCGTAGCCGTCACCTTGTGAGCACGCAGCTTGCGCCCAAACTGTGCATCTGGACCCACGGTTCCACCTAAGTGAACCTGGTAGCCCTCGACGGTTTGTCCGTCATCGTCAGTAACCAGTGATCCCTTGAAGCCGATGTCGGCGGTCTGGAATCGGGCGCACGAGTTCGGGCAACCATTGACGTGAATTGAGAGTGGGGAGTCATAGGTAGGCAGACGATCCTCAAGTTCGAGTACGAGGTCGGCTGCCCGCTTCTTAGTTTCGACAATGGCGAGCTTGCAGTACTCGATTCCGGTGCATGCCATCGTCGAGCGACGGAACTCACTGGGATTGACCTGTAGATCCAGAGCTTCCAATGCGTTCGTCACTGCGTCTGCTTTACCTGGGGGAACATCGAGGATGACCAGCTTCTGCTCGACAGTTAGCCGCAGGCGGTCACTACCAGCCGATTCCATGATGTCGGCGACTTGGCTGAGGATCGTTCCGGATACCCGGCCAACGCTGGGAGCGGCTCCGATGTAGAAGTTGCCGTCCTTCTGCTTGTGGACGCCGACGTGATCTCGGTGACCGGAAGGTGCCGGCGCAGGAGCGGGACCATCGGTCAGAGTGCGACCCAGGAATTCGTCGCTTTCCAGTACTTCGCGGAACTTTTCCACGCCCCAGTCGGCGACCAGGAACTTCAACCGAGCCCGGTTACGAAGACGGCGGTAGCCATAGTCGCGGAAGATCGCGACGACGCCTTCCCAGATCTCCGGTACTTCTTCCAGGCTTGCCCATACTCCGAGTCGTTGGGCATACATCGGGTTGGTGGACAGCCCGCCGCCCACCCAGACATCGAATCCCGGTCCATGCTCGGGATGCACCACACCGATAAAGGCAACGTCGTCGGTCTCATGTGCGACGTCTTGAATAGGGGAGCCGGAGATGGCGGTCTTGAACTTTCGCGGCAGATTCGAGTACTCCGGCTTGCCGATGTAGTCATCCAGGATTTTGCGGATAGCGGGGGTGCCATCGATGATCTCGTCTTCGGCGATACCTGCTACTGGGGATCCCAGAATGACGCGGGGAACGTCGCCGCACGCTTCGGTCGTCATCAGGCCAACAGCTTCAAGACGCCGCCAGATTTCGGGTACGTCCTCGACCGCTATCCAGTGCAACTGGATGTTTTGGCGGTCGGTGATGTCAGCGGTATCTCGACCGAACTCTTGGGAAATCCCGGCGATGACGCGTAGTTGCTCTTGGGAAAGTTGTCCGCCGTCAATGCGCACGCGGAGCATGAAGTATTCGTCGTCGAGCTCTTCTGGTTCTAGCGTTGCGGTGCGGCCACCATCAATTCCCGGTGCGCGCTGGGTATATAGCCCCCACCACCGAAACCGGCCACGTAGATCGCCCGGGTCGATGCTGGCGAATCCACCTTTGGAGTAGATGTTCTCGATTCGCGCGCGCACGTTAAGGCCGTTGTCGTCTTTCTTGGCGCGTTCGTTGGGATTCAGTGGTTCGAGGTGCCCCAATGCCCATTGGCCCTGACCCTTGGGTCGCTTTGCTCGGGGCGTACGTGGAGCAGGTGTGTCGGTGGCCACGGTTCGTGGTCTCCTTCGAGAAGTCTGCGGATGATGGACGCGGTGCCAAACACGCGCCAGGCGCGCTCAGCGGGAGGAACGGCAACCACGCTGCGAGCTACGCAACTCGTTGCCGATTCAGGCAGAACAACAAAGACACAACGCGCTGCACACATGACCGTGATCGACCACTGGACGGGTCGTCAGAGTCGGAAGAGCAACGCGAGACATGCGGAACATCGTGTCACAAGCGCGACAGGTACGAACAGGGGGATCGAGTTTCTTCGACTGGAAATCAACGATGCCCGCCGGAAAATCCCGGCGGGCATCGTTGATGAGTGGGCCGTTATGCCGTGGCTGGCTTGGTGGCGTCTGGCGCCTCCATGTCCTCCAACTGCATGCCCTTTGTTTCCTTGACGTACTTGAGGACGTAGAAGAAGGACACAAACGCACCGAGGGTGAACAGTCCGTAGGCCAAGCCGAGCGAGATGCTGACCAGGCCGGGGAAGGTCTCCGACACGATGAAGTTTGCGATCCAGTTGGCCATGACGCCAACCGACATTGCCGCGGCGCGAATCTTGTTCGGGAACATTTCGCCGAGCAGCACCCAGACGATCGGTCCCCAGGTTGCAGCGAAGAAAGCAACGTAGGTGTTGAGCATGATCACGGCGACCCAACCGGAACCGCTGGACAGCATTGGGTTACCAGCGGATTCACACAGTCCTTGGGCAACTTGCGCATCCGTACATTTCGGCGCGGTGACGAACACCAAGGTCAGGATGCCGAGGGTGACGAACATGCCTGCCGAACCGATGAGCAGCAGAGGCTTGCGACCGACTCGGTCGATCAGGGCAATGGCGACGAAGGTGAAGATGACGTTGACCGCAGAAATGATGGTCGAGGTCAGGAACGCCTTGCTGGTGCCGAAGCCAACCGCACTCCAGATCAAGTTGGAGTAGTAGAAGACGGCGTTGATACCGACGAACTGCTGCAAGACGGCCAGGATGATGCCGACCCACACCAGGGGCTTGAGACCAAGCGCTGAACCCTTGATGTCCGACATCGACATCTTGTGCTCGCCAGCCAGCGATGCCTCGATGGTGGACACCTTGTCATCGACATCATCGACGTAGATATTGCCGAGGACTTCCTTGGCTCCTTCGTTGTCACCTTGGGCCACCAGGTAGCGAGGCGACTCGGGCAGCGTCATTGCCAACACCCAGTAGATGACGGCGGGGACGACCATGCAGAGGAACATCCATTGCCACGCTTGCAGGCCGAACCAAATCGTGTTGTTTGCTTCGACAGCGGGTACTGCCTGTCCGGCAACCTGATTTACCTGATCCGGGGTGGCGAGGATGATCAGCTGATTGACGAGCTGAGTGCCAAAGATGCCGACGACGATGGCGAGCTGGAACAGAGAAGACAGGCGACCACGTAGGTGGGCGGGTGCGACTTCGGAGATGTACATCGGACACACCACAGCGGCAAGACCAATGGCAAAGCCACCAAGCACACGCCAGAACATGAAGTCCAACGTGGAGAAGGGGAAGGCCTGACCAACGCCAGCGACCAAGAAGAGGATCGCAGAGATGATCATGACCTTCTTGCGACCGAGTTTGTCCGCCATGCGGCCACCAACGAAGGCGCCAAGTGCGGAGCCGAGCAGTGCGATGGCGACGACAAAGCCCTGCATGAACTCATTGGAAATCTCGAACTGGTGGAACACGGCTTTGTTCGCACCGTTGATGACGGAGCTGTCGTAGCCGAATAGGAAACCGCCGAGGGCGGCGATGCTGGCGATCTTGACGACTTTGCCCGTGTGTACCGGTGCAAACTCGACAGGGCCAGACTCTCGTTGAGTGGGAGCGACCATCGTCGGATTCCTCCTATATATGGGCGGGCAGCACTGCAACTGCACGCAGATTGGACCAAGTCAATCTGCTCGTGACGCTACCCGCACCCACCCCCAAATGCTCGCTCAAAGTAAGCGTTTCGCCACTCTGGGTGACGACAAATTGCATGATTGTGTTTCGCCGTGATCGATCGGCGAGCTATCGGCTGCTGATCACAGGCGTGTGCGACTCTGGGAGGCAGCGAATTTGATCAGTGAATGGTCCATATGAGAGGTCATCGTCCTGCATGAACGACGAGCAAACTGTGACCAGCGATGACATCCAGCCGATCTGGACGCCCAGCGCGCAACGGGTCACAGACACCCGTATTGACCGGTTGCGGCGGGATATTTCTGAGGTCATCGGTGAGCAACTTCCCGATACTGCTGCGTTGCATGAATGGTCGCTGACTGAGTCGGGTGACTTTTGGGATGTCGTGTGGGACGAGCTCGGAGTTATTGCAGATCGAGGGGACGGCCCAGCCCTCATGCCTGCGCCAGCGGGAGCCGATATGCGATCGGCAAAGTTCTTCCCAGCGGCAGTGCTCAATGTGGCGGAAAATTTGCTCGCCGGCGGGCAACGTCCTGGTGCCGGAGATGAAGCCCTCGTCGCTTATGGCGAAGACGGTGTTCGTCGGAGCCTGACCTGGGCGGAACTGTCCCAAGCCAGCGCATCAATGGCCAAGACTCTGCAAGCTGTCGGGGTCAGCTCGGGCGATGTTGTTGCCGCCTGGATGCCTAATGTCATCGAGACTGTCATCACGATGCTGGCTGCCAGTTCGCTCGGTGCGGTGTTTACCTCGACTAGCCCGGACTTTGGTCCAGCGGGAGTGCTCGATCGATTCCGCCAAGTTGAACCGTCCGTGTTGGTGGCAACCGACGGCTATCACTACAACGGCAAGCAGCATTCTCGCCTTGGCGATTTGCCCGATGTCATCAATGGGCTGCCGAGTCTTAAGGCCGTATTCGTCCACGCTGAACTCGGTCGGGACGAGCTGGACGTGGGCTCTGTACGCGAACAGATCGTGAGTGTTCCCGTCCTGCCGTTGTCCGACGTGGTGGATAGCAACGAGCAGGTAGCTGAGCAGTTCGCGCCACTGCCTACTGATCACCCCTGGGTCGTGCTCTATTCGTCAGGCACAACTGGGGTTCCCAAGTGCATTACTCACCGCGCGGGTGGCCTGCTGCTCAAACACCTGGTGGAGCATCAGTTGCACTGCGACATCCGTCCCGGTGATCGCGTCTTCTACTACACAACCTGTGGCTGGATGATGTGGAACTGGCTGGTCAGTGTGTTGGCTAGTGGTGCCACCGCGGTGCTCTATGACGGTTCACCGTTTTATCCCGGGCCGGAAGCGATGTGGAACATCGTTGAACGCGAACAGATCACACTGTTCGGAACCAGTGCCAAGTTCATCGACTCTTCTCGCAAGGCCGATGTGCGTCCGGGGGAACAACGAGACCTCTCCGCGCTACGAACGATCTGTTCCACGGGTTCGCCGCTGGCTGCGGAAGGCTACGAATGGGTTTACGAGGCTGTCGCCGCTGACGTACATCTGGCCAGCATCTCGGGCGGAACCGACATCTGCGGATGCTTTGTCATGGGAGATCCGACGCTGCCGGTCTATGCCGGTCAGATCCAAGGACCAGCACTTGGTATGGCAGTCGATGTCTGGGATTCGTCCGGCAACAGCTTGCGAGATCAGCCAGGGGTAACCGGAGAACTGGTCTGCACCCAACCGTTCCCTAGCATGCCGTTGGGCTTCGTCAATGACGATGACCGCGCGCTCTACACCGCTGCGTACTTCGATCGGTTTGACGCAGTGTGGGCGCACGGTGATTTCGCTTCCTGGACGGAACAGGGCGGCATGGTTATTCATGGTCGTTCTGATGCCACGTTGAACTCTGGTGGGGTGCGAATCGGAACAGCGGAGATCTATCGCCAAGCTGAACACCTCGATGAGATTGCCGAGTCGTTGGCGGTGGGGCAGGAATGGGACGGCGATACCCGCATCGTCTTGTTCGTCCGGTTGGCAGACGGAGTGGCCTTCACCGACGAGTTGCAGACGGCCTTGCGAACTCGGATTCGGACGAACTGTTCTCCCCGACATGTGCCTGCAGTGATTGTTCCGGTCGATGACCTTCCCCGGACGAGGTCCGGCAAGCTTGCTGAACTCGCTGTGGCAGACGTGATTCACGGCCGTCCCGTGCGCAATGTCGAGGCGCTGGCCAATGCGGAATCACTTCAACTCTTTACTAATCTGCCCGACTTGTCCGCATGACCCCGGTCGCTAACAACCGGGTCGCTCTGGGAAGCTGTGCCGCGTGAGCGTGACCTATGCCCCCGACCTTTCTGTGCAGCCGGAAGGTCGCCGCTATGTGCCTGGGCAAGGCTGGGAAGCGAAGATCCCACGGCTGGCTTCCTGGGTCTGTTACATCACCGCAGCGATCAGCCTGATCGGGGCGATCATTCCGGCAAGTCGGCAGCCGTTGCGGCCGATCCGCGATGTCGTTGACATTCTGTTTATCTCTGCACCGCCCAACGTCGCCTGGGCTGTCCTGCTCATTCTGTTGGGCAGTGCGCTGGCCAAGCGCAAGCGAGCGGGCTACTGGATCTTGATGGTGTTGGAAGTCGTGGACTTCCTCTTCACGTTGGCAGCGATGGCTGTGTTCCCCGCCATCTACCGACAGATGCTCGTGCCGTTGATTGTCACCGCAGTAGTGATTGGTGCGCTGCTCTTGGCGCGCAGCGAGTTCTTCGCGGTGTCCCAGAAGGGCAATGGCTGGCGGGCGTTGGTGACGTTCCTCGTCGGAGCGGCCATCACCATTGCCGTCGGTGCGGGTCTGGTCACCATGTTCGGGACCACGACGACGAAGGGTCGTCGAATCCCGTTTGCGACCGGGGAGTTCCTGGACATCCTGCGCCAGAACAGTGCCATCGGGGAAGGCCCGCGGTGGATCATCATCATCATTTCGATCCTGAGCTCACTGACGTTCATCGCAACCGCCTGGGTGCTGTTCAAGCCCCGCCGCAAAGTGTTCATGCTGGATGACAAATCCGAGGTGGCGATTCGAGGTCTGCTGACGGAATACGGAGACCGCGATTCGCTGGGCTACTTCGCGACCCGCCGGGACAAGTCGGCGATCTGGTCACCATCGGGCAAAGCCGCAGTCACCTATCGCGTCGTGCAGGGCGTAAGCCTGGCATCGGCTGACCCGATTGGAGATCCGCAAGCCTGGCCGAGCGCGATCGAAATGTGGCTGGAAGAAGCCCGTCGTCATGCCTGGGCACCGGCGGTGATGGGTGCCAGCTTGGAAGGCGCTGAGGCATACCGCAAGGCCGGACTGGGTGCGATTGAGCTTGGCGATGAAGCAATCCTGAACTTCCGCGACTTCACGTTGGACGGGCGCAGCATGCGCGTCGTGCGGCAAGCGGTTAACCGGATTGAACGAGCGGGCTACACCGCTCGAGTGCGACGTCATGCAGACATTCCCGAAGACCAGATGGCGGAAGCAGTCAAGGTTGCCGACGGATGGCGGGACACCGACAACGAGCGTGGCTTCTCGATGGCCTTGGGTCGCCTCGGCGATCCACTGGATGGTCGTTGTGTGTTGGTGGAGGCATTGGACGCGGATGGCAATTTGGAAGCCATCATGTCGTTCTCCCCGTGGGGGCAGAAGGGCTTATCCCTTGACCTGATGCGCCGCTCACGTGACTCGGACAACGGCGTCATGGAGTTCATGGTCGCCAAGCTCGTGGAGGCTGGGCCGTCGGTTGGTGCCGATCGTGTCAGCCTCAACTTTGCGGTGGCCCGTGCGGTATTCGCCGATGGCGAGAAGCTTGGTGCCGGACCAATCGTGCGTTTGACCCGTGGCGTGCTGGTGTTCTTCTCCCGGTGGTTTCAGTTGGAGTCGCTTTATCGATCGAACGCGAAGTACGACCCCGATTGGGTGCCGCGCTACTTGATGTTCGAAAACGCCGGTGACGTTCCCCGAGTAGGTATCGCCTCCGGTATTGCCGAGGGCTTCATCGTGCTCCCGAGTCTTCGCGGCTGGTTGCAGCGCCGTCGGTCCAAGGGCGTGAGCCCGCTGACAGCTGCATGTGCAGGTTCGCCAGTTGCGTTGATGGCGGCTGCTGATGCTGCACGTGCGCAGGAGCTGGAAGCTGCAGCAGCGGCTGAGCAGGCTGATCCGTATGCCGGTTTGCCGGAACAGGAACGTATCCGTCGCCAAAAGCTGGAACTTATGCGCGAACGCGGAGTCGATCCGTACGCGACTGGATTTACTCGGACGAGTTCGATTAGTCAGATTCGAGCCAAGTATCCCGACCTGGAACCTGATACGCGAACTGGTGAGATCACCAGTATCGCGGGACGACTCATGCTCAACCGCGTCACCGGAAAACTCGTCTTTGCTCAATTGCGCGATTGGACGGGCGACATTCAAGTCATGTTGTCGTTGGCTGAGACTGGCGAGGACGCACTGAAGGCGTGGAAGACCGAGGTCGACTTAGGCGACATCATCGGTGTGACTGGTGAAGTCATCACGTCCAAACGCGGTGAGCTATCAGTAATGGCGACTGAGTTCGTGGTCACGAGTAAGTGTCTGGTGCCGTTGCCGGATAAGCACAAGGGGCTCAGTGACCCTGAGGCTCGAGTGCGTCAGCGGTACGTCGACTTGATCGTCAATCAGGATTCGCGCGACATGATGCGGATGCGCACAAACATGGTGCGAGCCATCCGCGAGAAGTTGTGGTCCGAAGACTTCGTTGAGGTTGAGACGCCGATGATGCAGCGCATTCACGGTGGAGCCAACGCGCGTCCATTCGTCACCCACATCAACGCCTACGACATGCGGCTGTATATGCGGATCGCGCCTGAGCTGTACCTGAAGCGGCTGCTCGTGGGAGGTGCGGAGAAGGTCTTCGAGATGAACCGCAACTTCCGCAACGAGGGCGCAGACTCGACGCACAATCCTGAGTTCACCAGCCTGGAGATGTACGACGCGTACGGCGATTACGACACCATGCGTGTGCTTACTCGTCAGCTCATCCTGGATGCAGCCGTGGCTGTACATGGGGAACCGGTTGTGTGGCGGCCAAAGCCGGGCGATGAGGACAACGAGGATGCTCACGAGGTCGTCGATATCTCTGGTGAGTGGCCGGTCATCACTGTGCACGATGCTGTGTCGGAGAAGGTCGGCGAGCACATCACGCCGGATACCGATTTGCAGACGCTGGCACGAATCTGCGAGCGACTCGATATTCCACGCG
>JBDHZU010000081.1:0-8869 GCA_039812085.1 Candidatus Nanopelagicales bacterium
GTCGATAACTGCGTTGCCAAGGGTCGTTGAGTCTCAGCCCAAGATCGCAGAACTCACTTAGATGAAGGTGAGCGCAGCAGCGGCAAGGACGAACACGGCAATTCCCACGCCGCGTTGGATCCAGTTCATCTGCCAACCCGGTCCTGGCTGTACCAGTTGGGTGATGACGCCGAGAATCGCGTACGGGATTGCCAGACCAACGAGCAGCCACGCCAGTGCATTCTGTGGGTTGGTGACGTTGTGCAGCACGGCATAGGCGATGGCCGATCCGATGATGAGCAGCAGAGCCAAACGCAAGTAACCGGTGGGAATGTATGGCCGCAGTCGAGAACTCTTGGGCAACCATTCCGGGAACACCGCGAGCAGCAAAGGCACCAGGAACAGCGCCACGCCTACCCATAGCTGCCAGCAGTTGCCAACAAAAGCCACGGCGATGAATCCAAACAGTGCCGTTCGCACCAGCATGGAGACGATCCGCTGAATGTCGTTAGGGGCATCGTCACGTGAAGTAGTGAGCCGGTTCGCGTTGGCAAATGCACGCGATACCAACGCACGAGCGATCATCACCGCAGCCGCCGCTACCCCGAACAAAGCAGCATCCGAGACGATGGGCAGATCCAGTCCAGACAAGGTCGACCAGCTAGAGACGGTGGCATAACCGAGCAGACCGGCAGTAGCCGCCACGATCACGACATCGCCTACGCGGTCGAACACCGGACCGAAGCCAAGCTCGTCACTGTCTTCCCGCCGTAATGACCGCGTTGCCAATGCCAAGACAGGCACAAGAACCCACAGTGCGGCGATTCCCAGCAAGATGCGGATTGACGATGGAGCGATAATTCCACCCATCACCGTCGTGGTCACCGCGAAGCCGATAAATGCCAACAAGCCGACGCTGGCATCCAAGATCCCGAGCACGGCAATAGCGAAGACGAAACCCAAGGCCGGTGGCACCGCATTGCCGTGGTTGAGCACGGCGGCAGCAATTCCTGCGCCAAGTGCACCAACTGGCAAGACGATCCAGATCGATCCCAGCAGGCTACGAAGCCAGCCACCGTCACGCACGATCTCATCGAGCAGTGGCGATGCCTTACGGACAGATGACGGCATCACGCCAGCGAGCCATGAGAACAGGCCACCCACTAACGGAATACGGCTCTTGCCGGACTCTTCGTCATCGCCTGACTCATCGTCAGTGATGACCTCAAGGTCTTCGGCTGGGGCAAATCCACGATGTGGGTTGTTCACTGATGGACGGTCTGCCCAGGAAGTGGAGGCAGGCTTTTCCGGTACTTCTGCCAGTGCCGAAGTCGTTGCCCCGACGGTCACCGGTTCACTGACATCTACAGGGACGAAGGTTGATTCCGGCAGTGCACCGGAAACAGCGAGTTCCTCATCATCACGTTCGCCTGCTTCCAAAATGCGACCAGCCAGGACAGACAAGAAAGCAAAGGCAACGACGCCGACGATGGCCATACCAACGGGATTAGCCGCAGGCCCAAAGAGGCGGTAGCCGGTATCAACGGCGGAAGGAGCAGCCAAGACTCCGAAGGTGGCGACAGAACCCGAGGAAGTCGATGATCCGCTGGAACTTCCGGCAGCCGAAGCAGCACTCGATCCTGTGCCGATGAATCGGCCCTGGTCATCGACCCCGAAGGGGATTGCCTGGCTGACTGGGATTCCATTCTTATCCAGACCATCAGCGATGAGCTGGTGTTCTCCGGCGGGCAGCTTGACCGGGATAGTCAGCGTGGTGGACAGAGTGCCGTCGTTGCTGACACTGGCTTGACCCACCTGTACGGGATCTGAGTGGGCTTCTACCGTCACGTCGGAGCCGGGAAGTAGTCCACTGCCAGAGACAGTGATCTTGGCTCCATTGATCGGGGTGCCGACCGCACTGGCAAACCCGAGCGCAAGCGGGCCTTCTGTTCCCGAAATCGTCGATCCAGACGAGTAGGTGCTGGATCCGGAACGAGATGACGAACTGCTGCTGCCCGAACTACTAGAGGACGAGCTGCCTGAGTTGTAGTCGTAGTAGGAGCTACCGCTGCCATAGCTGTAGCCAGACGAACCGGAGTCACTTCCGCCTGAGTAGGAGTAGCTATTGCCGTAGTCGTATCCGTAATCATCTGACCCGGAGGAAGACCCCGAGGATCCAGATGATCCTGATCCCGAAGAACCACCTGACGACGACCCACCAGAACCGCCCGAGTTCGACTCAGGCTTATTGACGGTGATGGTTTGCGAGGTGCTGTTCTTGAGGCCGTACTTGTCGGTGACAGTCAGCGTGATCTTCTTCTTGCCGGCCTTCTTGAACTTGTGTGAGTCGGCCATCTTGTTGGAGGTGGCCTCGCCGTTGAAGTCCCACTTGTAGCTGACGATTCCGTTGTCCGCATCCGTGGAGGGGCTGCCATCAACGAATACCTTCAAACCATCGGTCGTGGCATTGAACTTCGCCACGGGAGGTTTGTTCGCGACCACATCCACCTCGGCAGTGGAGGAGTCCTTCTCTCCGGTGGCGTCGGTGACCGTGAGCTTGATGTTCACCTTGCCGGCATTCGTGAACGTGAACGTTGCCGTGTCGCCGTTCTGCTCAACACCGTTGGCTTTCCAGGTGTACTTAGTGACGGGGCAGTCAACCGTTGAGCCGGTTGATGCCGCCCCGTACACCTTGAATGTTTGGCCGGTGAATACCGAGTTAGGGACACCCTTAACGACGGCAGCCAGGGTCGATTCCGGGGAGGACGGGGCCGCGAACGGCAGCGTCGGCGTGACATCAGATGCAGGCGCGTCATCCGCAGGAGCGATCACTAAGTCGTAGGTCTTGCCTGCGCTGAAGTAATTCTTTGAGAACGAGTTGATCGCGATGCCAGCACCAGCTTTGACATCGACCGGGCTACCCACCGCTTCCCACGGATTCGGATCGCTTTGACTGGTTTCTCGTGCCCAGAAGGACAGGGTGGTGTCACTGCCCGATTCCACAATCCCGTTGAGGATCGCATTGGTCTTGGAACCGTCACTGGTCACGCACGTTGGGTTCTGCAGGATGGTGGTCAGATCATCGGCAGCAGCGGCGGCAGAAAAAACAGCGGGCAGAGCAGAAACCACCGAAAAAACGGCAAGACAAATCACTGTCAGGAGGGCTGTGAGACGCCCTCGACCGGGGATTTGTCGAGAAGGCACACCCTAGTATCAGCTAGAAATCTGGTTTTTGCGAGCGAGTTGCCAATCGACACCCACCTGAATTACTGCCGGTACACGAATGTGTGTTGCTCACCCTTGAACAAGGGCACGCAGTAAGTGCCTTTAGGCCGACTTTTCGCCCCGGTCAGGCCGCTTCGCGCTACGGCGAACCAGCGTCGGATTGACGTTGTCGTTCACCACTTCTGCGGTGATGACGACCTTTGCGACGTCCTTGCGGCTCGGCACGTCGTACATGACGTTGAGCAGAACCTCTTCCAGGATCGCCCGCAAACCGCGTGCGCCAGTTCCTCGCAGCAATGCCTGATCAGCGATGGCATCGAGAGCGTCTTGCTTGAACTCCAGTTCCACGCCATCTAGTTCAAACAACCGCTGGTACTGCTTGGTCAGGGCATTGCGCGGCTCGGTCAGCACCTGCACGAGGGCATCACGGTCCAGTGCTGTCACAGAGGTGAACACCGGCAGACGTCCGATGAACTCGGGGATCAGCCCAAACTTCAGCAGGTCTTCCGGCATCACCTTGCTAAAGATGTCTCCCGGATTGGTATCGACCTCGTCGGCATCCTCGGCGGTGAAGCCCAGGGTCTTCTTGCCGATGCGCTGTTCGATGATGTTGTCGAGTCCAGCAAATGCACCGCCAACAATAAACAGAACGTTGGTGGTATCGATCTGGATGAACTCTTGGTGGGGATGCTTGCGGCCACCCTGCGGTGGAACGGACGCCGTGGTTCCTTCCAGGATCTTCAGCAGCGCCTGTTGGACACCCTCACCAGAGACGTCCCGCGTGATCGATGGGTTCTCGCTCTTACGAGCAACCTTGTCGATCTCATCGATGTAGATGATTCCGGTTTCTGCCTTCTTCACGTCGTAATCAGCAGCCTGAATCAGCTTGAGCAGGATGTTCTCGACATCTTCACCGACGTATCCGGCCTCAGTGAGGGCAGTGGCATCGGCGATCGCGATCGGAACGTTGATCATGCGGGCCAAGGTCTGTGCCAACAGCGTCTTGCCCGAACCCGTCGGACCAAGCAACAAAATATTGGACTTGGCGAGCTCGATCTTGTCGTCCCGAGTGCGCTCGGCTTGACCGGCTTGAACTCGCTTGTAGTGGTTGTAGACCGCGACGCTCATGGACTTCTTGGCGAAGTCTTGACCGATGACGTACTTACTGAGGAACTCGTAGATTTCCTTGGGCTTCGGAAGTTCTTCTAGCTGAATATCCGATGCCTCGGTGAGCTCTTCTTCGATGATCTCGTTGCAGAGTTCGATGCACTCATCGCAGATGTAGACACCAGGACCCGCAATGAGTTTCTTGACCTGCTTCTGGCTCTTTCCGCAGAAAGAGCACTTGAGGAGGTCTCCCCCATCACCGATGCGTGCCACTAGATGTCCCCTTATGGATCGTGCGTCTTAGCTACGACGGTACCTGACGTTTGCTCGTTCAGCCGGCTGCTCACCGTGGCGACTAGCCCGTTTTCCCACGAAGTCGCATGGAGTTTGTCCGCTGTTTGACGAGCAGTCCGCTTACTTGGCCAGCTTGCGCGACTCGATCACCTGATCGACGATGCCGTATTCCTTGGCCGCATCGGCAGTCAGAATCTTGTCTCGTTCGATGTCCTTCTTGATGAGGTCCAAGTCCCGACCAGTGTGGTCGGCCAGGATCGACTCCATCTCTGTGCGCATACGCAGGATCTCGTTAGCTTGGATCTCGATGTCGGAACCCTGTCCACCACCCTCGGAATATGGCTGGTGAATGAGTACTCGTGCATGCGGCAACGCATGACGCTTACCGGGTGCACCTGCAGCCAACAACACGGCTGCAGCCGATGCGGCTTGCCCCAAGCACACCGTCTGCACGGCTGGCTTGACGAACTGCATCGTGTCGTAGATCGCGGTCATCGCGGTATATGAGCCACCGGGAGAGTTGATGTAGATGGAGATGTCGCGCTCGGGATCTAGCGACTCCAAGCACAGCAACTGCGCCATCACGTCATCTGCGGAGGCATCGTCGATCTGGACACCGAGGAAGATGATGCGTTCTTCGAACAGCTTCGTGTACGGGTTATGGATGCGCTCGCCATTGGCCGAACGCTCCCGGAACTCCGGGAGGACGTAACGGCTGGACGGCATCAACGACGAATCGGTGGAACCAATAATCGAGCTCATGCCGTGCCGCCCTTTCCTGCCACGTCGGCCGCACTGCGCACCACGTGGTCGATGAATCCGTATTCAAGTGCTTCGTCAGCGGAGAACCAACGGTCACGATCGGAATCAGATTCGATCTGATCCAGCGACTGACCGGTCTGCTCAGAGATGAGTTGGGCAAGCTGCTTCTTGATGTAGAGCATTTGTTCGGCCTGGATCTTGATGTCCGATGCCGTTCCACCGAGGCCACCAGATGGCTGGTGCATCATGATCCGCGCGTGTGGCAAGGCGTATCGCTTACCCGGTTCGCCGGAGCTGAGGAGGAACTGGCCCATTGATGCCGCCAAGCCCATCGCGACAGTTGCGACGTCGTTGGTGACGTACTGCATCGTGTCGTAGATAGCCATACCCGCAGAGACCGAACCACCTGGGGAGTTGATGTACAGGTAGATGTCGCTTTCCGGGTCCTCGGCAGCGAGCAAAAGAATCTGCGCGCAGATGAGGTTCGCGTTGGTGTCTTCCACAGCGGAACCAAGGAAGATGATGCGTTCCTTGAGGAGACGCTGGTAGACGGAATCGTCGTGGCCAACAGCGGGGCCTTGGGCCCGGGGCTCGACGTTGTGATCAATGGTCACGTTGACGGATCCTCCTGCGTGCGCGGTATGCGGTGCGTTCGATGACCCTAACGTGATTCGACCGCTGGACAGTCCCTTGCACGGCGCATGTTCGCCACCAGACGAAACTGCAGCCCCACGAGCAGGCAGCTACTTGTCAGCAGATTCCGCATCGGCAGCGTCATCGGCGATCTCTTGCGCCTCTTCGACGACCTCAGCTTCTGCAACTGCTTCGTCGACTTCCTCAGCCAATTCATCGACGTCGGTATCCAACTCATCAGCGATCTGTTCAGCCTGCGCCTCGGTGGGTTCGTCTAAACGAGACAGGTTCACTTCGTTGCCGGACGCATCGGTCACAGTGGCGTTCTGCAGTACGTATGCCAGGGCCTTTCCACGGCGAACGTCAGCGACAGCCATATTGACCTGGTTGTTCTGGACCAACAGTTCGGCGAACTGATCCGGCCCCATGCCGTAGCGAGGGGCTTGCTGGACCAACCACTGAGTGAGTTCAGCTTGCCCAACAGATAGTTCCTGGTCATCGGCAATGCGATCCAGCAGGAACTGGGTGCGGATGGATCGCTCGGTGTCCGTGCGGACCTCTTCTCGATGGGAATCGTCAGCGTGTCCGTGACCGTCGCTGAAGTGTTCCTCCACTTGTGCTTCGAGCAGGTTCTCCGGGACGGGGATCTCGACGGTTTCCAGTAGCTGTTCTAAGCACTTCTCGCGGGCTTGCATACCTTGTTCGACCAGCTTCATCCGCTCGACACGAGTACGCAGGTCCTCCTTCAACTCATCCAGGGTGTCGAACTCGCTAGCGAGCTGGGCGAATTCGTCATCAGCATCAGGCAGCGATCGCTCGCGAACACCATTAACAGTGACCGTCAGCGTGATCTCCTTACCTGCCAGTTCGCCTTCTTCTGGAGTGAAGGTGAACGTTCCCGACTCACCTTCCGACAAGCCTTCGATGGCCTCGTCGGCACCGTTAACCATTCCGTTGCTGCCAACTTCGTAGCTCAGCGCCTTGGCGCTGTAGTCCTCAAGTGACTCACCGTCGAGCACACCCTCGACATCAATGACCACAAGGTCGCCGGAGGTAGCCGCGCGCTCCACCGGAGTCGCCGTACCGAACCGCTTGCGCAGTTCATCAAGCTGCTCTTCTACATCCGCGTCAGAGGCTTCGTTGTCATCCACGCTGACTGAAAGGTTGGAGTACTCCGGCAGATCAAATTCGGGACGCACATCGACCGCAGCGGTGAACACGAAGTTCTCGCCGTCGTTAAGTTCGGTGAGTTCCACCTCGGGCTGACCAACGACCGTCACATCGTTGTCCGCAAGAGCCTGCTCGTAGGCACTCGGCAGGGCATCGTTGACGGCTTCTTCCAACACCACACCACGACCGAATCTCTGATCGATCACTCGAGCTGGGGCCTTGCCTGGACGGAAGCCAGGAATGTTGACCTGTTGTGCGATCCGCTTGTAGGCGGCATCGATACTTTCCGAAATGTCGTCAAACGGGACGTCAACGGTGAGCTTGACGCGGGTATCGGACAGCTTCTCAACAGTGCTCTTCAACGTGATTCCTTGCGTAACTTCGGTGATTGCCGGATGGACAGTGGAAACGAAATAAAGAGTCGGGGCGGGGAGACTCGAACTCCCGATCTCCTGCTCCCAAAGCAGGCGCGCTAGCCACTACGCTACGCCCCGCGCAGACAGCGACATCCAGTGTAGGCGGTCGCCGGTTCTTAGTGTCACCCGCGTTCTCATGCCACAGGGTGTGGTTCGCAGTTTGCCTACGGACCACACCCTGTTTTGGTCAGCTACGGCTAAACCGAGTCAGCTTTTGACTTCCGACGCACAAGCACAACGGCCGCGATAATGAACAACGCGAACAAGCCGACGGCGATTGCGGTCCAGAGGGTCTTGAGTCCGTGATTGCTGGGCTGGGTCACTGCATTCGAATCAGAACTGGCTGCCGGGTAGCCGTTAATCGTGTTGATGAAGCCCGCATCGGATGCCCCGACAGTCGCGGCCGTATTCAGCGCTGTCGAGGCTGTGGCTGGCTCGGCAACCGTCACGCAATTGACCGAGTTGGCAGGAGGAGTTGCACCGGAGACGGCAGTTCCGTAGTCGATCACAACAGCCACTCGGACTTGACCGCTTGGAGCTGCCGCAGCATTCGGGCACAGGCTCGCGTAGGCAACCGGCTGGGTGGGGGCATCTGCAGCCGTGAGTTGCTCACCGGCACTGACGTACTTCGCCGCAACAACGCCTTGGTCGGCCAGCTTGATGTCATTCATCCCCACTTGGGAGGGCGACCATTTGTCATTGCTCGCTGTCCAGAGCGACCAGTAGTTGTAAGTAGCAGCCTGCGCCGGTAGTGCGGCAATCAACATCAACATTGCGCCTGCGGCTAAAGCCCACGCCGTGATGCGATTGGCAGATTGGTATTTCTTCATTGAGTTCTCCACTAGTAGGGAGAACAACGGAGCCGTAGCACCACTGGTGCTACTGGTGCGCCGCAGTCCTCGACGGCCTTGCCAGTTACAGCCACCAGGTGCTCCGACTTACCAATCGTTAGTTGGCTCACGGTTGCGGGTCAGCGCCGGAATTTCACCGGCTTCCCCTAGTGACAACGTGGAATGAAGGTACTGGTTTTCTGAGCCGATTCGCACGCTGAGAGCCTGCGTGAACTAGGCTGTGCGAGTTCGTCATCGGAGTACGTATGACGTCCGCGGGTGTAGCTCAATGGTAGAGCCCCAGCCTTCCAAGCTGGCCATGCCGGTTCGATCCCGGTCACCCGCTCACGACGAAGGCCCTCGCATGCTTGCGGGGGCCTTTGGCGTGAATGCCAGTGTGACGCCCGGGATCGGGAGGAGGCACCAACAGGTGCCGACGGCCCCGGTCACCCG
>JBDHZU010000082.1:0-8841 GCA_039812085.1 Candidatus Nanopelagicales bacterium
ATTGCCGTGCTGACCCGCACCGGTCTGCAGGCCCAAGAGATCCACCAGGCATTGGGTCAGGCAGGTATCCCCGCAGTCTTTGCGGTGGATCATCCGTGCTCGCCACGCAGGCGGCATCCGACTGGCAACTGTTGCTGGAAGCCATGTCTGATCCCAGTGATGCAGTCGCGTTACGGCGACTCGCGATGTCCCGATTCATTGGGTTGTCCGCTGCAGTTTTGGCCGCAGACCCGGAAGCCGCCGTCACGCGGGCAGCACGGGTGGCGATGGCAGCCCGACGTGCGTGGGACGAGCGGGGGGTGTCAGCGATCCTGCCCGTGGTCGATGCCGAGACCGGATGGGAACAAGAACTACTCAGTCGCCCAGGCGGCGAACGGTTACTCACTGACTTCCGGCATCTGTCGCAACTACTGACGACAGCCGTCGTCAGTGAGCATCGTGGACTGACGGGTCTGTTGGACATTCTGAATAGCGGTCTGGAGGACAGTGAGGACGCCGATGCGCTGACATCTCGTCGGCTAGAGACTGAACAGAACGCCGTGACGGTGATGACGGTTCACAAGTCCAAAGGCTTGGAGTTCGGTGTGGTGCTGGTGCCCTTTGGAGCGTTCCCGGCCCGCTTCCGATTGGATCGTGAATATCGGCCCCGAACCTTGCATGACCAGCAAGGCAGACGTTCGGTCTATCTCGGCATGAGTCCTAGCTCAGCGGTGACGCAGTGGTCTGATTCGGAAGATATGGCCGAGGAGATTCGACTGCTTTATGTGGCGATGACTCGAGCTAAACACCAGGTCATCGCGTGGTGGGCGCATCATTCGACCTCGTTCCAAGGTCCGTTGTCCACGTTGTTGTTCAATGGCGATGAACCGTCCGGCAGCGAGGCAGTATCGATGTTGCAGGAACGGTTTGATCCGCAACAAGCAAGCGTTCGACTGGTCGACCGTGATGCAGCCGTCAACGTGACGGCTATCAGTGATTCTTCGTCCACGGTGGAGTCAGGAACGTTGCAAGTCGCTGACTTTGATCGGATTCTTGATACCAGTTGGCGACGCTACTCATTCAGTTCCTTGACTGCTGCTGTGCACGATGCGCAACAGGTTGCCGCCACGAGTGAACCCAGCATTGACCTGCGAGCTGACGAGTTTGACGTTCCCGACCCCACCGAGGAAGAAGACCCAGCCACGATCGGTGGCGACTTCGATGCGGGACAGGCGGCAGGTGTCGCCTCCCCAATGGCCGAGCTCCCCATGGGTGCCCATTTTGGAACTCTGGTCCACGAATTGTTCGAGCTAGTTGATCTATCTGCTGCCGATGCAGACGAACAGTTGTCTGCGCATCTCGAATATGCGTTGTCGGATCAGTCGTTCCCTGAGCTGACTGCCGAACAGTTGGCACGGGCGATCACGCCCAGCACGAACACCCCGTTGGGTCCGCTGGCTCGAGGTATGACCCTGCGCCAGATTCGCCGTTCGGACCTACTCGCTGAGTTGGATTTTGAACTACCGTTCGCTGACGCTGAAGAGCAATCCGTCAGATTGCAGCAGGTCGTTGATCTACTTAGAGAATTCGGACGCAATGACCCGTTCCTTGCTCAGTACGCGCAAGCGTTGGCCGATAGCGGTGTGGTGGATCGAGTCGTCTCCGGATTCCTCAACGGTTCGATTGACGCGCTGATTCGAGTGCATGATCCCGAGTCCGGAACAGATCGCTTTATCGTCGCCGACTACAAGACGAACTGGTTGGGGCCGTGGGGTTCCGATGGGCGAGCACCGCTACTGGTCGATCACTACAACCAGTCAGCCATGGAGCAGGCGATGATCGTTGCGCACTATCCGCTACAGGCAATGTTGTACGCGGTGGCGGTGCATCGGTATCTGAGTTGGCGGCTGCCGAACTACGACCCGCAGGTCAATCTCGGGGGAGTGCTGTATCTGTTCCTGCGTGGCATGGCTGGGCCAGAAGTGATGACAACTGAACCCGGGTTGGGCACAGGCGTATTTAGCTGGCAGCCAGCGCCCGCACTGATCGTGGCGCTCTCCGATGTGTTTGCCGGAGGTGGGTCGTCGTGAAATTGGTGAAGCAATTCGTCGATCAAGCGGCATTAACGCCGGCTGATCTGCAGATCGCCAAGGTACTGATGCGAATGTCCGGAGAGAACGACGATCGAGTGGGACTGGCTGCTGCGCTGGTTGCACAAGCAAGTCGTGCGGGATCGGTCTGCATTGACCTCACTACTGTTGCCGACACCTTGGTGACAGACGAACAGTTGGTCGAATCCGAGTCGTTGCCCTGGCCGGATCCACAGAGTTGGCTTACAGCTTGCCGCGACAGCGTCATGGTGACGACCGATCCCACGCACGGACAGGTCCGTCCGCTCGTAATGGAAGACAGCCGGCTCTGGCTGGATCGTGGATGGCAGCTTGAACGCCGAGTCGCTGACGATGTTGCTCAGCGATTGTCTGCAGAGCTATTCGAGGTAGATGTCGCCCACGCTCGTGAGGTCATTGACGGACTGTGGCCACCGGTCGATGACCAGGTGCCGCCATTCCGGCCTCGACTGGCAGCAGCAACCGCATTGGTTTCGCGTTTCACTGTGGTCTGCGGGGGTCCCGGTACAGGCAAGACCACCACGGTCGCTCGCCAACTCGCTATGTTCGCGCGACTATCTGGGCTTGACCGTCCGCTGCGAATCGCGCTCACTGCGCCAACGGGTAAAGCATCTGCCCGTCTTGCCGAGGCAGTGCAGACCGAACTGAAACTGCTTGATGTTCCGGTGGGGTCTCTGGCCATTGACCAGTTGACGATTCAGCGCCTGCTGGGTGGCTACGCCCCGAACTATCGACACACAGCTGACAACCCGTTGCCTCACGATGTGGTCATCGTTGACGAGTCGTCCATGATCTCGATTGAACTAATGGCCAGTCTGTTGGATGCGGTTCGTCCTGCGTCGCGCGTCGTGCTGTTGGGTGACCCCAACCAACTCGCACCAGTTGAGGCCGGTGCGGTCCTCGCCGATGTGGTGGCCGCCCCGGTCGATCCGGTTCGTTGTGAACGGCTCGATGCTGCCGTTCGCCAGATCGTGCCAGATGACGCAGATACCTCGGTTGGCAATGCGGTCGTCGAGCTGAACCGAACCTGGCGTTTCGGCGGAGCAATTGCCGATCTGGCTGCCGCCATCGTGGCAGGGGATTCCGATCAGGTGCTCGCCGTGGTCGATGCTCAACAGCGTCTGGCGGCTTCGGAACGAGAAATCGAGTTCATCGAGGGAGACGCGCTGACGAGTTCCGATCTGACGGGGCTGGAATCGTTACGGGCTGATGTGGTGCGAAACGTTCGTGAGGTCACCGAACTGGCTCAGCAAGGGAAGGCCGCTGCCGCCCTGGACGAACTCGATTCCCATCGCCTGTTCTGTGCTCATCGGCGAGGTCCATACGGTGTGCAACGGTGGGCTCGGCAGGTCCAAGAGTGGGTGAATGACAACGATCATTCCCACGTCTGGAACAAATGGGTTGTCGGCCAGCCGCTTCTCATCGTGAAGAACGACAAAACCCAAGGCCTGTTCAACGGGGATACCGGAGTTGTGATTGCCAGCGATGGGCGTCTGCGGGCTGTGTTTGAACGAACAGACAATCCGCGACAGTTCGCCCCGGATCTGCTTCCCGCGGTGGAGACGGTTTACGCCATGACCGTTCACAAAGGTCAGGGAAGCCAATACACATCAGTTTCTGTGATCCTGCCTGCCCCAGAATCTCCGCTGCTGACTCGACAAATGCTCTACACCGCAGTGACCCGTGCCAAGAAGTCGGTTCGTTTGGTGGGAACGAGAGAGTCGCTGGTCGCCGCCGTTCACAACACGGTGAATCGGGCCAGTGGGTTGCCGTCACGGCTCGGTGTTTAGTTGATCCGGCGTTGGAAGACATCCAGTTGACGGTGAACCAAACGGCGCAATACAAATCCTGGGATAGGTGTGTGCGCAGAGATTGACCCGACCGGGCCGAAAGCTTGCCCACACCATGATCGGAAATCGAAATTGTCGTTATGCGTGACGATCAATCCGTCCCGGAACTCAAACGATGCATCTACTTCGTTGTGGATTTTGCGCCCCGTGCTGAACGTGTAGTCCGCAACCCAATGGGCTGAGCCAGTTTGATCGTCGGCAGTGATATTGCTGGCAGACACGGTGAGGTCCTTGCCGATCTTGCAGAGCATTCGCCACATGTCTTTGGCTCGGCGTCCGCGCAATGTGCCGAACACGGGATCGTGAAAGGTGATGTCTGGGTGGTAGCAAGCAGCCATCGCATCGGCATCGCGTCGAGAGAAGGCGTCGTAGAAAGTCGTGATCAGTTCGCTGTTGTGAGTTGCTGAAGGTTCCGTAGCCACGGTCAGGATGCTTTCACAGAGCCTGGATTGTCGTAGGCGGCACTGGCTTCAAACGCGCCAGGTTCGAACTGACTGCGCTGCTGCTGTTCCACGAGTGCAACGGGGACTTGCGGGGCAGTGCTCTCTTGTCGGTTCTCTTGTTGTGCGGGTACCTGGGGCGAGTCGCTTGTGCGGCAGGCGGTGGATTGCGTGATGCCGCGACCGCTCCACACGTCAGGATTCCGGGCGGCATCGATGAGTTCCCACACGGCATCGCTACCGATAACCCCTGGATGGGCCATGATCGTCTCGTTGATGGTCTGTGTCGTGGACACTTCGATGTCCTGCGTGAGGTCTCCCATGATCAGGCGGCACTGACCACGTCCATCCAAGACGACTAGATGGGCTGAAACCGGGACTTCCCACCGAACGGTCTTGGACAGTTGTCGTCGAACCAGCCCGGCTTGGCGACGAACCTCGCGCAGCAGGGGAGTAGGCGTTCCGTCAATCGTGGCTGACTCGCCGTCGAGCCAAAGAGTCTGACGAGGGAATTGGCGGGTTTCGATGCAATGCACACCGGTCGGTCCGATCACCAAGTGATCAACGTCGGTGGCGTACTCGATCAATTCGATGGAGTGCAGAACGGCGTGCCCTTGTTTGGCGAGCTGATTGAGGCGGGAACCGATCAGTTGTTCGGCGCGAGCCTGTTGGCGCCAAGCGGTTTCCCAACTCGATGCGGGCCGCCAGCGACCGAGGGCACCTTTGCCGGCATCAGCCAGTCCGCGCTCACGTACTTCCGTTGCCCGATCGAGGGCAAACTGTCCTGGGGCGTGAGTGATCAAGTCCCCGATGGGTGCCGAGTCATCAGCAACGGAATCGCCGCTTCGTGGCAGTGGAACACTCACGATCTTTACATTCGGCAGAGATTTGGAAAACCTTAAGCTTTGACTCCTATACCCCTGGGGGTATAGTTCACCTTATGAACCCAGACCCTCGGACGTATGTCGTTGTCGGTGGTGTCGCGGGCGGTGCGTCAGCCGCCGCGCGACTAAGGCGACTGGATGCCAGCGCCACGATCATCGTGCTGGAAGCCAGCGGGCACGTCTCTTTCGCTAACTGCGGATTGCCGTATCACCTGTCGGGAGTGATCGCGGAAAGGGACGATCTGCTCCTGCAGACGCCCCAGTCGCTGTGGGATCGATTCCGGTTGGATGTGCGCGTCAACACGACGGCCACGCAGATCGATCCTGAGGCTCGCACCGTGACGGTGCTTGATCGCCGCACAAATCAGACCGAGGTTCTCAGTTACGACTCTCTCGTGCTTGCTCCCGGTGCGACTTCTGTTGTCCCGCCAATCCCAGGTGTGGAACGAGGTTTGACGCTGCGCACTGTGGAAGACCTGGATCGGGTTGCTGATGCGATGCGTGATGCACGCAGTGCGGTTGTCGTCGGGGCGGGATTCATCGGGTTGGAAGCCGCTGAGAACCTGACCAAGGCCGGAGTGGCCGTCACGGTGGTTGAGCGGGCACCACAAGTTCTCCCGGTGCTTGATCCAGAGATGAGTGTTCCGTTGCGGGAAGCGATGATTGCCCACGGAATTCGGGTGGAACTCGACTCCTCGGTGACAGAAATAGGTGCCGAATCTGTGACCTTGGATGACGGTCGTGTCATTCCTGCCGATCTGGTGCTGTTGTCAGTCGGGGTAAAGCCGCGTATTGATCTTGCGGTCACAGCCGGTGTTGCGATCGGGCCGCGCGGTGGAATTGTCGTCGATGAGTACATGCGGACCTCCGTCCCAGGGATCTGGGCAGTGGGGGATGCCGTTGAACAAGTCGATGCGCTGGGTTCAGACGCGGTCCTCGTGCCGTTGGCGAATCTCGCGAATCGACAAGGTCGTCGTGCGGCTGACGACATTGCCAGTGAGGTCACCGGATGGTCTGCTGTTCCCAGCCCTGCGGCTCTGGGAACAGCGATCGTCGGATTGTTCGGGTTGGCAGCCGGAATGGTCGGCGCGAGTCGCCGCCGCCTCGAACAGTCGGGCCGCAACGTGATGGCGATTCACACCCATCCCAGTTCGCACGCTGGTTACTACCCAGGTGCGGCCACGTTGTCGATGGAGTTGTTGATCGACCCAGACACGGGAGAGATTCTGGGAGCACAAGCAGTGGGAGCCGACGGGGTTGATAAGCGCATCGATGTGATTTCCACGGCTATGCGTGCGGGATTGACTGCCGAAGATCTCGCCGATTTGGAACTGGCTTATGCGCCGCAATTCGGTTCGGCCAAGGATCCGATCAATCACCTTGGATTCATTGCCGAGAATCGACGCACCGGGTTGAGTCCCGCAATTGATGCCCACGAATTAGCCGCGCTGATTGGCACACCGGAGCAACCGTTGATCGTGGATGTTCGTGACGTGGAAGAAGTCCAACGTGACGGGACGCTTCCGACTGCGCAGGTCATCCCATTGAACAAACTGCGGGATTCTCTTGATGAGCTCCACGGGCACCAGGTCGTCGTCTTGTGCGCGGTCGGTCAGCGTGGACATGTGGCAACGACCTTGCTGCGGGCGCATGGGATAGATGCCCGCAACCTTGATGGCGGCTACTCGACCTGGATCCAGTCAGAACCAACGACCACTCATATAGATAGCGATGACCTCAACAACAAGGAGTTTGCTCATGTGTAGTCCGGCCACCTGTCGAAATTGCGGAAAGACCACCTGGACCGGTTGCGGCCAGCATGCCGATCAAGTGATGGCATCTGTCGCCAAGGATCAGCGGTGTACCTGTGCAGAACATGCACCGCAGTCGTTCTTCGGCAGCTTGTTCAAGCGCAAGACCAAATCGGAGGCATGACATGCAGCTCGATCCAGAAGATATGACGGCAGTCGTCAATCGTTTGCGACGTGCGCAGGGTCAGATTGCAGGGATCACACGCATGATCGAAGAGGGTCGTGACTGCAAGGACGTGGTCATGCAGTTGGCTGCTGTGTCGAAAGCTTTGGACAAGGCAGGCTTTGCCGTGATTGCCACTGGGCTGCGTCAGTGCATGGCGAGTTCTGATCAGGATTCTCTTGAGGTCGCAGACTTGGAGAAGCTCTTCCTGTCGTTGGCCTGATACCTGTCTCTTGTCTTGTTAGGTGAGTGGTCGACTCCGATGGGTTCTCCTTTCTCCCCGCCTCAAGCCAGTGTTCTCTTGGCGGGCATCGACAACCTCTTGATCACTAGGGTTCGCCTCACCACCCACACTGGAGGTTTGCCATGTCCGAGCCCACGAGTGCTGCTCCTGTCGAGCCTGTGAAGCCGAAGAAGTCCACTGGTCTGCCATGGATGATCGCCACCATCGTGTTGGCACTCACCACCCTTGCCGGCGTGGTCTGGGGTCTTGCTGCAAGTAAGAACGCAGACACCCAAAAGAAGGAAGTAGCGGCCCTACAAGGGCAACTTGCTAGTGCCAGTGAGCATGAAGCTGCCTTGTCTGCAGAGGACAAGGCCAAGATTGAAATGTTGAAGCAGGACTTGTCGGTGGATGGCAAAGACCTCAATGCGAACGCCGCGCAATTGCGCGAGCTGGCCTCTAAGTACGCGACTGCTAAGGCGAACGCGGCCAATGAGAAAGAAAACCTGCAAGCCCAGTTGACAGCGTCCAAGGCGAAGGCGGCATTGGCTAAAGCCTGCGCTCAGGCGCTAGCAGATGGGGTGGCGGCTCAGTACGCGTCAGCTCCGCTTACCAAGATCACCAAGGCCGAGATCGTGGCTAACTTCTCTGCGGCTGCGACTACCTGCAAGCCCATTGTCAGCGTGGAGTAGCGCACTCAGGGTGAGTGTGACGCCGCTCACTGAACGCAAAATATGGACATATCAGACACCAGCGTGACGCTGGGTGAACTTATTTATGTCAGGTCATGCGGCGAAAAGTAACGAAGCGTGAAAGTCCTAGTTTTTCGCGCGTCCGCCAGACATCAAGGTTGCGCTTCTGCAAATGTCGTTGGCGTCAATCACCCGATTGCCGCAACGGACGCCGATCGTCCGTAGGTCCTCCCCCCTGGGTGCCGACGATGAGGGGGCAGGAGCGTCGGCAACAAACGGCACCGATGGGGTGGACTACCACATGAGCAATACAGCCTCTCGCGTTTCGCTGCGCCTGTTTGGCGCTGTAGCTGTAACCGGACTGGGTGCAACCTGCGTGATGTCACCTGCGATGGCGACAACCGATTCAGGCGATGGACCTAACGGCACGCCGGGACCGATGACGGCGCAATCCACGGTTCGACCTGATTTGGCGGTCTCATCCGATGGGGAGCACGCAAAGCCAACCTTGCGAGCTGCTGCACGGCTCAAGCTGATTGCACCGGTTAAGGCTCCGGCGACAAAGGCGACCCGTAATGCCGAAGCCAAGAAGACAGAGACAGCGGCGGCAGCTAAGCGGGCCAATGACGCGCTGGCTGCGGCAAAGAAGAAGTTGGTCGCTGCCAATGCC
>JBDHZU010000083.1:0-8689 GCA_039812085.1 Candidatus Nanopelagicales bacterium
CACCATCGGAAACATGAGCCCGGAATACGGCTCCACCGCCGCGATCTTCCCGATCGACGACGAGACCCTGCGCTACCTGCGAATGACCGGTCGCGACGAGGCACACCTGGAATTGGTTGAGGCCTACGCCAAGGAACAAGGCCTGTGGCACGACCCGGAGCATGAAGCTCAGTACTCCGAGAACCTGTCGCTAGACCTCGCCGATGTGGTCCCCAGCTTGGCCGGACCAAAGCGTCCGCAGGACCGCATCGCATTGACCGATGCCAAGGCAACCTGGCGACAAGACGTGCAGATTCACGCGCCGGTTGCATCCGATCTGGACAAGGCCGAGGCGGCGAGCTTCCCCGCCAGCGATCCGATCACCGCGAGCGTCAACGATTCCAATGGCACTCCACCCGCCACCCACGACGTTGTTGAGGTCGGCCCACGACCACACAATCCAACCTCGGTCACCCTGGACGACGGCACCCAATTCGAGATTGACCACGGCGCAGTTGTGATTGCCGCAATCACAAGCTGCACCAATACGTCCAACCCTTCAGTGATGATCGGTGCGGGCTTGCTGGCCAAGAAGGCCGTGGAGAAGGGCCTCACCCGCAAGCCGTGGGTGAAGACCACGCTGGCACCGGGTTCCAAAGTCGTCACCGATTACTACGAGAAGTCGGGTCTGACTCCTTACCTCGACAAGCTCGGATTCAGCCTGGTCGGCTACGGCTGCACCACCTGCATCGGTAACTCCGGGCCATTGCAGCCGGAGATTTCGGCAGGGGTGAACGAGGCAGACCTGGCAGTGGTCAGCGTGCTGTCCGGTAACCGCAACTTTGAAGGCCGAATCAATCCCGACGTGAAGATGAACTACCTGGCCAGCCCGCCGCTAGTGGTTGCCTACGCGCTCGCCGGAACCATGGATATCGACCTCTACAAGGAGCCTTTGGGCACGGATCAATCCGGTGCACCGGTGTTCCTGCGCGATCTCTGGCCGACGCCAGCCGAGATCGAATCCGCCATCGCTGACTCCATCGATCCGGAGATGTTCGCCAGCCGTTATGCCGATGTATTTGCCGGAGACGATCGTTGGCGAGCACTGGAGACGCCAACCGGTAACACCTTCGAGTGGGACACCGACTCCACCTACGTGCGCAAGCCCCCGTACTTCGAGGACATGCCACGCGACCCAGCACCGGTCACCGATATTGCCGATGCCCGAGTGTTGGCGCTATTGGGTGACTCGGTAACGACCGACCACATTTCACCGGCGGGCAGCATCAAGGGCGATAGCCCGGCTGGGCAATACCTGGCTGAGCATGGAGTGGAACGTAAGGACTTCAACTCCTACGGATCACGTCGCGGAAACCATGAAGTGATGATCCGCGGCACGTTCGCCAACATTCGTCTGCGCAACCAGTTGGTGCCCGGCGTCGAAGGTGGATTCACTCGTGACTTCACCCTCGACGGAGCACCACAGAGCTCGATCTACGACGCGTCGGTCAACTACGCCGCTCAGGGGACTCCGCTCATCGTTCTGGCTGGCAAGGAATATGGGTCAGGATCGTCCCGTGACTGGGCGGCCAAGGGAACCGCACTGCTCGGGGTGCGCGCGGTCATCGCGGAAAGCTACGAGCGCATTCACCGATCCAATCTGATCGGTATGGGTGTGCTGCCGTTGCAATTCCCGGCTGGAAAGTCTGCCGCTGACCTGGGTCTGACCGGCGAGGAAACCATCTCGATCGATGGAGTCACCGAGCTCAATGACGGAACGACTCCGGCAACCGTGGCGGTCACGGCGACCCGAGAAGGTGCCGAGACGATCGAGTTTGATGCGATCGTGCGAATCGATACTCCGGGCGAGGCGGACTACTACCGAAACGGTGGCATCCTGCAGTTTGTGCTCCGCTCGCTGCTTGACTGATTGTTAATCGCAGGTGGTCACAGGGCATAGTGGCTATTACGCATCAACGCCCAACTATGAATCGTCGGGAGCCGGTATGACCTCGCTGGAACAGATCACGTCCCCTCGTGATCTCGACAGCATGTCCACGGAGCAGCTCAATGAGTTGTGTCAATCGATCCGTGGATTCTTGGTCGACAAAGTCTCGGCAACCGGCGGGCACCTTGGTCCGAATCTCGGTGTCGTCGAACTCACCGTGGCCTTGCACCGGGTTTTCGAGTCTGGCCATGACGCACTGCTCTTTGATACCGGTCATCAGTCGTACGTGCACAAAATCTTGACGGGTCGGGCGGCGCAGTTCTCCACACTTCGTCAAACAGGCGGATTGTCCGGCTACCCCAGTCGAACCGAGAGCCCGCACGACATCATCGAGAACTCCCATGCGTCGACCTCGTTGTCATGGGCAGACGGAATCGCCAAAGCCTGGAATCTTTCCGATGAACTAGCCAATGAACAGCGTCCGGATGGACGCCACGTGGTGGCGGTTATTGGAGACGGTGCGCTGACCGGCGGGATGAGCTGGGAAGCTCTGAACAACATTGCCGGCAGTGACCGACAAGTCATCATCGTCGTCAACGACAACGAACGTTCCTACGCACCCACCATCGGAGGGGTCGCGCATCACCTGTCGACTTTGCGCACGACGGCTGGTTACGAACGATTCTTGGCGTGGGGCAAGCGGGTCTTGCATCGCACTCCGGTCGTGGGGCGTCCCGGCTATGAAGCACTGCACGGAATGAAGAAGGGCGTCAAAGACGTCATCGCCCCGCAGGGGATGTTCGAAGACCTCGGCTTGAAGTACATCGGCCCCGTTGATGGACATGATGTGCAGGCGATGGAGTTCGCATTGCGCCGAGCACGATCCTTCCCCGGACCAGTCATCGTGCATGCCATTACTGAGAAGGGGCGCGGTTACCGTCCGGCGGAGCTAGACGAAGCCGACCGATTCCACGGCGTCGGGGTGATTGATCCCGTGACTGGACGTTCGGTCGCGCCTGGTGCTCGTTCGTGGACCAGTATCTTCGCCGAACGCATCGTTGAACTGGGAACTGACGATGAACGAATCGTCGCCATTACCGCCGCCATGCTTAAGCCGACAGGTCTGGATCAATTCGCGCAGCAATTCCCGCAACGCACCTTCGATGTGGGCATCGCGGAACAACATGCGGCAACGTCGGCCGCTGGTATGGCGTTCGCTGGTCTGCATCCTGTGGTGGCGGTGTATTCGACGTTTATCAATCGAGCTTTCGACCAGGTCTTGTTCGATTGCGCCTTGCATAAAGCACCGGTGACGTTCGTGCTGGATCGATCGGGTGTGACCGGTCCTGACGGGGCTAGCCACCACGGAATGTGGGATCTGTCGTTGCTGGGCCTGGTGCCAGGAATCCGGATAGCTGCCCCGCGTGATGGTCAGCGTTTGAACGAACTGCTCGGTGAAGCCGTTGAGATTGATGACGGTCCGACAGTGGTCCGATTCCCATCCGGGAGTGTTCCGGATGCGATCGGTGCGGTCAGCCAAGCAAACGGCTTGGACATCCTGGACGGAACGTTGCCGAGCGATAGCGATGACGATCCACGAGTGCTGCTGGTTTCGATTGGTGCAGTCGCCGGGCTATGCCTGGAGGTTGCCGAGCGAGTTCGTGCTCACGGTTTGGATGTCACCGTGGTCGATCCGCGATGGGTGACGCCGGTATCGCCAGCGTTAATTGACGCTGCCCGTCATGCCCGAGTCGTCGTCACCGTCGAGGACAACCTGCGAACGGGGGGAGTGGGGTCGCGAGTGGCGCAAGCAATGCGTGACGCCGACCTTGAGACTCCCGCTCGCCAGATCGGTCTACCGGAACGGTTCTTGGAGCATGGTGCGCGCAGTGATGTGCAAGTGGCGGCAGGAATGTCCCCGCAAGAAATCGCACGTCGAATTGTGGAGTTCTGTGCCTCGAAGGAATCACCATTGCAATTGGAACCATCCAGCCTGGACGATTCTCAGCGTTAACACGTCCTGATCGTTCGGTGACCACCCGGTCAAGTTTCCCAATTTCCTCACGCTCTGCTAAAGCGATAGTTACTGTTGGTCATAATCACCCAGATGGCGCATGAGACCCCCCTCGTTTGTGCCAGGACCAAGGAACGGCGTGAACCGCAGTGAGCAAGTCACTGGCTCCGGTGCGACGGAATCCGTCAGCCGTAGCCAGCTTTTGCTGTGGAGATTAGCCGCCGGCAAGATTCCCCCTTCCCTCAGTCTGGGGATGTTCGCCGTCACGTTTTCGCTGGCGATGTTGGCCCAGGGAGAACTCTTTTCCCATGGGGAACTACTCGTTCCCTTCGATCTTGCCTTCGGTGTCGCGGTGGGATTTGCCGCACGTACACCGGTTCGTTTGTGGTGGGCCTTCTCGATTGTCCAAGTCGTCATTGCGTCAATAGCGCAACTATTCGACGGCACTTCGTGGACGACCGCTATCGCGGTGGCATTGCTTTTGTCAGGTCAAACTTTGGCGACTGCCCGGCTGTTGCAGGCCACCTTCGACTGGCACAACAGTCGGTGGGAATCGCTTGGTGGACTTGTCGGAGCCAGTGTCGGTTGTGCCATTGCTGGTGCCGGTATTGCTGCCTTGGGTACGGCGGCGATAGGCCAACCGGCGTTGCCTGTGTTGATGCTGTGGGCGGTATCGACCGCCTCAGGTGCCGTGATCGGGGCACCTGCTCTCTTGGGTGCTCGCATCCCGCGATCCTTACCCGATCCACGACGAACCGCAGAACTGATGTTCTGCCTGGCCATCGCTGTTGTGATGGCAGTGTCATTGACGGCATCGATCGGTGAAAGATCCTCGCCCGTACTAGCCAGCCGCTATCTGGTCATTCCGCTGTTTCTTTGGTTTGCCTTGCGATTCGGGCTGTTCGTTTCGGCGTCCGTAATCAGCATTTTTGACTTGGTTGTGTCGGCGGCGACAAGTCATGGGCGAGGCCCATTCGTGGAGATTGCGCCCGATCCCACCAATGCCGTGATGCTGCTACAGGGCTTCGTGTGCATCGTCGCAGTGACGACGTATGCCGTGGCGATGAACGAGGAACGTCGGCGAGCGGGTAACGAGAACTTGGCGACCACGAAGGGAATCGTCGATTCCGTTCTGGCGTACAGCGACGCAATGATCTCGGTCCGCGATTACAACTCCGGTCCGAACGGAACGTACAGCCTGGCTAATCCGCGGTATGCCCGAGCGATGGGTCGACGGGTTGATGAGATCGTCGGTCGGGATTCCCAAGAACTCTTCGGTGCCCAAGAGGCTGCTCGAATCGGTGATGAAGATCGATCGGTACTCGAAGCCGGACAGTCACGGGTATTCCTGTCCCGCGTGACTCGAGACGATGCACATGGTGGCCAGAGCCGAGTTCATTTGGTGACGAAGTTCCCGGTGGTGGAGGCGGACGGACGACGACGATCAGTTGGTTCTATCGCGCTGGATATCACTGATCACCGTCGCCAAGAACGACTCATGCAACTGACGTTCGAACAGTCGCCGGTGCCGATGGTCCGGTTGGCCTGGGGGTCGGACGGAGCCGGAGAAGTACTGGATGCCAATCGTGCTGCTGGCGATCTGCTGGGCGTTGACATCGAAGAACTCATTGGTCGTTCCTTGGACGCATTCACCCATCCCGATGAAGGCTCGTTGAAGGTTGTCCCACTCGAAGGTCCAGATGGGGCGGTTCGGCATCGGGAAGTTCGTCTGCGACGCCATGACGGAACGGACATTTGGGCGGGAGTCACAGCAACAGTGGTGGGTGCCGATCCCGTGCCTGATGGGATTGAAGGACCCATCGACGATCCGTTCGCACTGGTTGTCATGGAAGACATCACCGCCCGCAAGGTGGCGGAGAACACGCTGACACATCAAGCACTGCACGACGCACTCACCGGAGTGCCGAATCGTTACGCCTTGGTTGACCGGTTGGAGGCAGCGCTCAATCGCTTGTGGCGGGCGAAAGGCTGCGTAGCTGTGCTGTTCTGCGACCTGGACGGTTTCAAGAACCTGAACGACATTCTGGGTCACCGAGCAGGCGACCAAGTGTTGGTTTCAGCGTCAGAACGTCTTCGGTCGATTATGCGTCCACAAGACACAGTGGCTCGTCTGGGCGGCGATGAGTTCGTGCTTATTTGCGAGGACCTTCCCGACGCGGAACAGGCACGCATCATTGGCGAACGTATTCGGGAAGCGATGCGTGAACCGTTCACGATTGAGCAGCGGGAATTTGGGGTGACGGTTTCCGTCGGAATCACCACGACGAGCGATCCGGAAGCCTCCACCGAGGATTTGCTACGCCGCGCCGATTTGGCCATGTACCGGGCCAAGGACAACGGTCGTAACCGAGTGGAGTTCTACGTCGATGAACTAGAGACCGCTGCAGTGGCACGAGTGGAAGTCACCGAGACGCTGCGACGTGCCATTGATGAAGGCCGAATCGTGGTGCATTACCAGCCGGTCTTCGATCTGGAAAAGCAGCGCATTGTCTCGGTTGAAGCGTTGGCCCGTATCCGACTGGCAGACGGACAGATCGTTCCACCGTCAGAGTTCATCGCCATGGCAGAATCCAGCGGACTCGTTACGCCTCTGGGTGAACAGGTTCTGGACCTGGCATTGGACGACCTTGCTCGTTGGCAACAGACTCGTCCTGATCTGCAGGTTGCCGTCAACGTGTCCCCTCGACAACTGGCTCGATCCAGCTTTGCGCCCGCCGTATTTGAGCGCCTGATCAGACGTGGACTGCGCCCGGAAAGTCTCTGCTTGGAGATCACTGAAGGCGTCGTGATGGATGCGACTGGGCCGACCTTGCTGACGCTGCGGCGGCTGCGCTCTTACGGCGTTCGGGTCGCGATCGACGACTTTGGAACGGGCTACTCCAGCCTCACTACGCTGAAGTATCTGCCAGCCGACATTCTCAAGATTGACCGAACCTTCGTTGAAGGTCTCGGTGAGGATCCAAGCGACACCGCCATCGTGGGAGCAGTGATCGGTGTTGCGCACGACCTGGATCGTCTGGTGATCGCCGAAGGTGTGGAGAACTCGTTACAAGAGAAGACGCTGCGTGACATGGGCTGTCGCCACGTTCAGGGCTTCCGCTACGGACGCCCGATGAGCGTCGAACGAGTCGATGAGCTGCTGTCGGGAACGATTCGTCTGCCCGAACAGACGCGCGTGCTTACTCAGCCTGAACCCGCAAAACCGCGCCGCAACGATTAATGCCGTAGGTCTGCGCTCACGCAATAGCGACAGATGTTTTGGGCGTTGTTAGAGCGACTTCATCGGTTAAAGCATCCCGACCAAGGAACGCCGTCGCAGCTGACGAACAGCCACTGCGTTGAGGATGGCTTCTCTGGCGATGCTGCACGTGCCCTGAGTGGCGGTGCATCGACTACGAACACATACACACATGAAGTGAGGGTGCCTGCCAGATTCGGCAAGCACCCTCACTTCAGTGGTGGTTCGTTACGCGGGAAGTGATGCGACTCCCGGCTCCAAGAATCGCTTGCCGTTGACTCGCTCGGAGACACCAGCACGATCCAAGTACGGGGTGATTCCACCCAGGTGGAACGGCCAACCGGCACCCATGATCATGCAGAGGTCAATGTCCTGAGCTTCGGCCACGACGCCTTCGTCCAGCATGAGCTTGATTTCCTCGGCGAGAGCATTCAGTGCACGGTCGCGGACCTGCTCTTCCGTCAGCGGGCTATCGCCTTGCTGGAACAGTTCTGCCACCTCAGGATCGACGTGCTTACCGCCGTCCCATGCCCAGATTGCGGTCTTGCGGGCTTCCACGATGCGACCGAGGTTCTCCGATACGTAGAAGCGATCGGGGAACGCCTCATGCAGGGTCTCGGAGACGTGGTACGCAACTGCTGGTCCGACCAAGGACATCAGCACAAATGGGGACATTGGCAGACCCAACGGCTCCAACGCGTTGTCCGCGGTCTCGAAGTCGGTGCCTTCGTCCACGGAACGAGTGACCTCGTTCAGGAAACGGGTCAGCAGGCGGTTGACGACGAATGCCGGAGCATCCGAGGTCAGCACGCAGGACTTCTTCAGCTTCTTGCCCACCACGAATGCGGTGGAGAGAGAGGCATCATCGGTCTTTTCAGCACGAACTACCTCAACGAGCGGCATGACAGCCACCGGGTTGAAGAAGTGGAAACCCACCACTCGCTCGGGATGCTGCAGGTTGGATGCCATCTCCGTGACCGAAAGCGACGAAGTATTCGTAGCCAGAATGCAGTCCTCGCGGACGACAGCTTCCAGTTCCGCGAACACTTGCTGCTTGACCTTGAGATCTTCGAAGACGGCCTCAATGACCCAGTCAGCATCCGCGAACTCGCCCTTATCGACCGAGCCGCTAATCAGACCCTTCAGGCGGTTGGCCTTGTCACCGTTGATACGACCGCCGGCGAGCTGCTTGTCGATCTCGCCATGTGCGTAGGCGACGCCCTTGTCCACGCGCTCTTGGTCAAGGTCGGTCATCACAACCGGAACCTGCAGGCTGCGGGCGAACAGCAGGGCCATCTGGCTCGCCATCAGGCCGGCACCAACGACACCTACCTTGGTGACCTTGCGCGCGAGTGCTTTGTCTGGAACACCGACTGGGCGCTTGGCGCGCTTCTGCACGAGATCAAACGAGTACAGGCCAGAGCGCAGTTCCTCGCTCATCACCAGGTCAGCAAGCGCCTCATCTTCGGCGGCGAAGCATTCTTCCTTG
>JBDHZU010000084.1:0-8632 GCA_039812085.1 Candidatus Nanopelagicales bacterium
TACTTGGTGTATGGGCTCCACTTCAACTGACGCGGCTTGCTGACGTCCACGGAATGCTGCTGGTGGTGGGGTTCCTTGGCACAGTGATCTCCCTGGAACGCAGCGTGGCCTACGACAAGAGACGGGGCTACGCGGTTCCACTCCTGCTGGCCTTCGGCGCATTGAGCATGATCACGGCTCTCCCGTCGGTATGGGGCAAGTGCGCCATGGTCGCTGGTGCGGCAGGGCTCGTCGCTGTTTACGTACCGCTCTTTCGGCGGCAACCGAATGACGCAACTTTGGTGCAGGTGCTGGGAGCTGTGGTGTTGTTCGGAGCCACGGTGTTATTCGCTCGTGGGGTTCCCGTTCCTGACCTGCTGCCGTACTTGGCGGCATTCCCCATCCTCACCATTGCTGGTGAACGGCTAGAACTCGCTCGAATTCAAGCGCCGCCGGTAGCTGCTCAACGAGTCCTCGTCGCGATTGCACTGCTCATCCTCGTCGCGTCAACGGGGAGTTTGCTGTGGCCGGTCACGGGTGGTCGCTTATTCGGCATCGGACTGCTTGCACTCTTGGTATGGCTTTATCGGTACGACGTTGCCCGCAAGCTCATTCATGCAACCGGTCTGCCGCGCTTCACTGCTCGTTGTTTGTTGTCGGGCTATATCTGGCTCACAATTGCCGCACTGCTTTGGGTGAACGTTGGCGATGTTGCTCTTACTCAACCTGCCTATGACGCCACGATTCATGCAACGTTCCTTGGCTTCGTGATGTTGATGATCATGGCACACGCACCGATCATCCTGCCCGCCGTTATTCACTGCCAATTGTCGTATCACGTGCTCATGTATGTACCGGTCATCTTGTTGCAAAGCAGCTTGTTCCTCCGGATCTTCATCGGCGATCTGCACCAGGTTCGGTGGGCATTCCTCGTCGGCGCGGTTGGCAATGTCATTGCCTTGATCTCATTTGCAGGCGTGGTTATTTGGCGAGCGAAAGGTCGCACATGAAGAAGCACACGTGGTTGCTGTTGGCGAACATCCCAACCTTCCTATGGATGATCACTTTGGTCCTGCTCAGTCTGGTTCACCGGCAAGTTCCACAAGCCGGATGGTTATTGCTGCATGTGTTGTTCCTGGGAGCGGCATCGTCAGCCGTCATGGTCTGGTCAGCGCACTTCATGGATGCCCTGTTGAGACTCCCACCCGATGCGTTGAATCGTCGAGGATTGACTGCCCGACTTGCACTCATCAACTTAGGTGCGGTGGCAGCCGTCGTCGGCGTGTGGATCAGCGCTATGTCATTGGTTGCTGCTGGTGCAGTACTGGTGATGACCGCTGCCGGATGGCATGGCGTCGCTATTTGGCGAGTTGTTCGCCGTTCCCTGCCATCGGGCTACGAGTTCGTTGCGCACTACTACATCGGTGCCGCTGCGTTCCTTGTCGTTGGTGCCGGGTTAGGTGGTGTGTTGGCTCACTCGTCCAACGCCGAATTAGCTGCTCGAATGGTGGTGGCACACACCATCGTCAACCTGCTTGGTTGGATCGGGCTTGCAGTGGCGGGAACGATCGTGACGCTGCTGCCCACGGTGATGCGTATGCGACTACCCGAGTCGACTGTTCGCAACGCGCAGATGGCGATGCGTTGGTTGTTCGGCACGATTGTTGTGGCTTGGTTTGGCGCGCTCATCCAGAGTCAACTGTTGCTTGTCGTCGGACTTATTGGCTACATCGCGGCCTGGACGTGGTTGCAATACCCCTTTATTCGGCGGATCGCACTTGAGGGAGTGCCTCAAGTCGATACGCCTAACCGGTTCGCGTCGTGGTCGCTGATGGCTGGGTGTGCCTGGTTCGTGGTGACGATTGCCGCCTGGGCGGTCCAGCTCGCCATCGCGCCATCGTGGTTCCAAGCTGCAGCCTGGACAGGGCGAGTTGCGGTGCCATTTGCTACTGGATTCTTGGTGCAGGTGTTGCTGGGTTCATTGGCATTCCTATTGCCGGTGATCCTGGGAGGAGGTCCGCGTCATGTACGGCAAGCCATTCACGCAATGGAGTGGGGAGCAACGTTCCGAGTCGGGTTAGCTAACGCTGGACTAGTGGCTTTCATGCTGCCCACGCCAAGCTTGGTCAAGGTGGCTGGTTCGACCCTGGCGTTAGGCGCGTTCGCGTCGTTCCTGCCGCTCGTCGCTAAAGCGATCTATGGCCGATTCCGTACAGATGGGGACGACGCTCCTGCGGTTCCTCCGCGCAAACTGCGGGTGAAGGACAGTGCTCTTCGGCAACGGTCATCGGCGCTTGCTTCCGCTGGAGTTGCCGCTGGAATTTCGATCGTCATGTTGGCCGTTGTTGCTGCAGTTGCCGTCGATCCCGCTGCTGCCGGACGCGCAACTCCTGCTTCGGCTCATTCGGGACACCATGTGCAGGTAGCACCTACCGGGCAGACCACCACGATTGAGATGTCGGCAGCGGACATGACATTCACTCCCGGTCGGATTGAGGTTCCTGCTGGTAATCGCCTGGTGGTGATGTTGGTCAATCGCGACACGATGGTTCACGACCTAGTGTTCGCCAACGGTGCATCGACCGGTCGGATTTCACCTGGACAATCTGGCACCGTCGATGTCGGAGTGATCAGTTCCGATCTAGCCGGATGGTGTTCAGTCGTCGGGCATCGACAGATGGGAATGACGGTGGATGTGGTTGCTGTCGGGGTGCCCGCAGCAGACGACACCGCGATGGCGGGGATGGATCACGATGGCGAATCAGGTGCTGACGCCACGATCGACTTCATGCGCAAACCGAGTGAGGGGTTCGTTGCCCACGATCCCCGGCTAGCTCCGGTCAGTTCGCAACGGGTTCATAAAGAGACACTGCGGGTGAAAGAAGTTGAACGTGAGGTCGCACCTGGAGTGACGCAACGACTATGGACTTTCAATGGATCTATGCCCGGGCCAGTGCTACGCGGCAAAGTGGGAGACACGTTCGACATCACGTTGATCAACGACGGATCGATGGGTCATTCGATCGATTTCCATGCTGGATCGCTGGCTCCTGACAAGCCGATGCGCACCATTAGTCCCGGTGAATCGCTGCAGTATCGATTCACTGCTACTCGTAGTGGAATCTGGATGTATCACTGCTCAACGATGCCTATGTCTGCACATATTGCCAACGGAATGTTCGGTGCAGTCGTCATCGATCCACCCAACCTTGCGCCAGTTGATCAGGAGTACCTGATGATTCAGTCTGAGCTCTATCTCGGAGCACAAGGCGGCATGGTTGATGAAGCGAAGCTGAATGGTGAGCGGCCGGATGCGGTTGTGTTCAACGGGTATGCCAACCAATACGACTACCGCCCAATCGACGTTTCGGTTGGGAAGAGAATCCGGATATGGGTGCTCGTCGCTGGACCTAATCGTCCAACCTCGTTCCATGTCGTTGGCGGACAATTTGATCAGACCTATGCCGAAGGTCGATTGCTGCTGGACGGTCACAGTAGTGGCGGGGCGCAGGCGCTTGCGTTGGCCCCGGCGCAGGGTGGCTATGTCGAATTGACCTTGCCGGAAGCGGGCAATTATCCGTTCGTTTCGCACATCATGTTCGATGCCGAACATGGAGCTCACGGCATCTTCCACGCCAGTTAATGCGCAAGTGATATCCGCAAATACGGAATTAGTGGGCAATTCCATACGCAAATGAGGAATGATCACGCGCTTGGATACCCGCAAATGAGTAGCGTCGGCACTATGTCGATTCTGCGTATTAGCGATGCTTCTGAATTGCTTGGAGTCAGCGACGACACCGTGCGCAGATGGATCGACTCCGGTCGTTTATCCAGCTCGACGGATGATCACGGCAAGCAATGCGTTGAGGGTCTAGACATCGCGCATCTGTTGCAAGAGATGTCCAACGAGCATGGTGAAGACCTTCCCCCGCAATCGGTTCGCAATCGTCTGCGAGGGATTGTCACGCGCGTTGAGACGGACAAAGTCATGGCCCAAGTTGAACTGCAATGCGCAGGCCATCGCATCGTGTCGCTGATGTCGCGTGAAGCTGCCGAAGAGCTCAAGCTGCAACCCGGAATGGTCGCTGTTGCGGGAATCAAAGCCACCAATGTGTTCGTCGAGCTGCCGGGAGAGTGAACCGAATGAATCGCTGGAGTACCCGAATCGCGGTAGCCGCCCTTATCCCCGCAGCAGTAGGGCTATCGGCCTGTAGTAGTAATCAGGATTCCTCTGGCGACACCGTTCGAGTGCTTGCTGCCTCGTCGCTCACCGAAGCGTTCAACACCTTGGCATCCTCCTTTGAGAAGTTGCATCCAGGTACGAAGGTCACGGTCAGCTTTGGGGCCAGCTCAACGATTGCTGAACAGGTGAAAGGTGGTGCGCCTATCGATGTCGTGGCCACGGCCAGCACCGCCACGATGGACCAGATCCAGCAGGCCGGTGCGCTCAAGCAAGCGCCGAAGTCTTTTGCCACCAACACGATGGAAATCGCTGTTCCACCCACGAACCCGGGCAATGTCACGTCGCTGTCGCAGTTAGCTGATCCAGCAGTCAAGACCGTGATCTGTGCCAAGCAGGTTCCCTGTGGAGTGGCTGCACAGAAAGTGTTCGAGAACGCCAAGCTGACGGTGACCCCGATTTCTTACGAGGCGGACGTGAAGGCTGTGCTTGCCCGAGTGGTGGCCAAGGAGGCGCAGGCGGGAATCGTCTATCGGACCGATGTCCTTGCTTCGGGAGACAAGGTCAAGGGGATAGAGATTCCGGCGGCTGAAAACGCCACCACCACGTATCCGATCGCGACGGTGACGGATTCGGCGAACGCAAATGAGTTCTTCCAGTTCGTCTTGTCTGATGAGGGGCAAGCCGTATTGAAGGAGCAGGGCTTCGGTTCGCCCGCTAGCGCTCAATGAACACTGCCCTGCGTACCCCACGCGTCGTCACGGTTATTGCCGTTGTCGCGTTGGCGTTCCTGGCTTTGCCGGCGCTTGCTGTTCTGATTCGCACACCGTGGTCGAGTTTTTTGCACACGCTGAGTTCGCCAGAGGTTGCTCAAGCCATTTGGCTGTCGCTGCGGACCTCAGCAGCAACGGTGATCTTGGCGCTCATCTTTGGTATTCCAACTGCGGTGTTGCTTAGCCGACTCACTGGCGCACGGGCAGGATGGAGCCGCGCCTTGGTTGTCTTGCCACTGGTACTCCCCCCGACGGTGGCCGGTGTGGCTTTGCTTGCGGCGTACGGCGGTAACGGGGTGCTGACTGCGCCGTTCGGTATCCAGTTGTCTTTCACCACGATTGCGGTGATCTTGGCGCAGCTATTTGTCGCGATGCCGTTCCTGATCATCACCGTGGAAGGTGCGCTACGTGGGCATGGCAATCAGCTTGCCGAAGCTGCTGCCGTCTTGGGTGCGTCCCCGAAGGCAATTCTGTGGCGCGTCACCTTGCGTCAAATCCGGCCAGCAATCGTTGCCGGATCAATCTTGTGTTGGGCGAGGGCGCTGGGGGAGTTCGGTGCCACGATCACGTTCGCTGGCAGCTTCCCGGGAATCTCACAGACCTTGCCGACCGAGGTGTATCTCTTGCTGCAGACCCAACCGGAACTCGCCTACAGCGTGAGTGTGGTGTTCATCCTCGTATCGCTGACCGTTGTGATCGCCTTGCGACGTTCATGGGTGGGGGCGGTGCGCGACCATGCTTGAGATTGATGCGACTTTGCAGATCGGTGCACACCAGGCCGATGTTCAACTCACTGTTCAACCAGGCGAAGCCGTGGGCTTGTGGGGTCCGAATGGGTCGGGTAAGACGACCATCATGCGTCACGTCAGTGGGCTAGCGGGTGTGCTTGATGGGCGCATCGCCAATGCCGGTCAGGTGTGGGACGAACCCGGCTCCCGCACATTTGTAGAAGCGACCGGGCGGTACGTGGGTTACATCTTCCAAGAACTGCGGCTCTTCGACTGGCAGTCCGTGACCGATCATCTACAACTCGTTGCCAGTTGGAGGCAGCAGTCTGTCGAGGATGGTGTTCCGATGGATGAGTTGATCGAGGCGTTTGACCTTGGCGACATCGCTTCCCAAACCATCGGCACTTTGTCTGGTGGGCAACAAACGCGAGTGGGTATTGCGCGATCGTTCATCGCGGCCCCTAGCGTGGTGCTGCTGGATGAACCGTTTGCGTCTCTGGACGAATCCACCCGTAGCCAGGTTGCCAATCAACTGCAGCAATACATTTGCCGGTTCAATTGTCCCGCATTGCTCGTCAGTCACGACCGTGACGATCACGTAGCCATGAGTGCGCGAGTGGTCAATATGACGGACGTGGTCTCGACGCCAGTTGGTGCTTAGCGTCCGCCGCGGGCTGATTTTTGGAAAGCAGAATCCCAACCTGGTCGAGGATCGCGGTTGCCCGCCTGTGCGTGCTGGTCGCGTGACCGGTACACCACGTAGGGCCGCCACAGGTATCCGACTGGTGCGGAGAACACATGCACGAGTCGCGTGAACGGCCACAGCGCGAACAAGGCGAATGCGAAGATCGCATGCAGTTGGAATGACAGCGGAGCTTCTGGCATCAACTCGGCTTGTGGGTTGAAGTAGAAGATCGAACGGAACCAGATAGAGACCGTTTCTCGTTCGTTGTATCCGCCCTCGATGCCTTGCCAGTACAGCGTGTTCCACAGGCCGAAGAACACCACGATCCCCAGTAACAGGAACATCGCTTTGTCCATTGGGGTGGTGGCCTGGAATACGGCTGGAGTGAAGCGACGACGAACCAACAGGCCGATCAAACCAATCAACATGACGATCCCGAAGATCGCGCCTGGGATCAGAGCGATCCAGTGGTACGTCGTCTCGCTGATGCCCATTGCAGAGGTCCACTGTTCCGGGATGAGCAGGCCCATGACGTGGCCCATGATCACGCCGAGCAATCCGAAGTGGAACATCGGACTTGCCCAACGCAGCAATCGCGATTCGTACCACTCGCTGGAACGAGTGGTCCACCCAAACTGGTCGTAGCGGTAACGCCAGATGTGACCGACCACGAAGCAGGTCAGGCACATGTACGGGAAGATGACGAAAAAGAAGAACGTTGCAGGACTCACCGCCGCACTCCAATCGTGAGTAGTTCTTGACCGAACGGTTCCAAACCAACGTTCTCGACCGGCGGGCCATTCGCGATCAGCGCAGCAGCTCCATCACGTTGGTCAGGGGATAAGTCGGGCAGCAACTGCAGCAACGCGGCAATCACTGTGGCGTGCATGGGAGCGAACTGCTCCAACGCCTGCTGCAACACAACCAACCCCTGCGCGTGTTCTTCCAGCAGTACCAGAGCAACGGATTCCTCATCGGGGCCGCTGGCGGCGAACTCCAACAACATTGGCAAATAGTCGGCAAGCTCGCCTTCGGCTGGTTGCCAACCGTTGAGTCGATACGTCTCTTGGAAACGCCACAACGCCATTCCGCGCTTGCGGGTATCGCCGTTGAGGTAGTAGCTCAAGTACAGGCAGCAGCGGCGGCGCATGTCGAAAGCCGCCACATACTCCTTCTGTACGGTGAGTAAGTCGGCAGTACGCAACGTGCTGATGACGTGTCGAAGGCTGTCGCCAGCTTCACCGGTCACCTGTTCAATTGCGGAATCGAATAGATCCAGATTGTCGATGAGCTCCTGATTCGGGTAGGACAACAACCGAGCAATCACCAGGTACTGATGCTGCCGTTGGGCAAAGTCGTGAGCGCTCATCGTGGCCCCTCATCCAAGTCGGAGTAATGCTCCGCCTCCATCCGCTTCTTGGTGAGTTGGAAGCTTTCAATCGTGACCGGAATTGGTTGGGAACCTTCATGTCCAGAGGTGCTGTCCCAGTCCACCGAACAACCAGGCAGCTCATCGACGAATCCGTCCAACGATTCGTTGTGGGCAGTGGGTACGACGTAGCGATCTTCGTACTTGGCCACCGCCAAGAGACGGAACATCGCATCCATTTGTTCAGCCGACATTCCCACCCGTTCCGGGATGGTGGGGTCAGGGTCACGACCCAGGTTGATATCGCGCATGTACGAACGCATCGCAGCGAGCTTGCGCAGGACCTCGTTAACTGGTTCCACATCACCAGCGGTGAACAGTTCTGCGAGATATTCCACCGGAATGCGCATCGCTTCGATCGCACCGAACAGGTTGCCAATGTCTTCGCCATCGTGACCGGTATTGGTTAGTGCATCCACCACTGGAGACAACGGCGGGACGTACCAAACCATCGGCAGTGTGCGGAACTCCGGATGCAGCGGCAACGCGATGTTGTACACGCAAGCCAACTGGTAGACCGGCGAGTTCTGGGCTGCCTCAATCCAGTCTTGTGCGATGCCGTCCCGGCGGGCTGCTTCGATCACCGCAGGATCGTTCGGGTCCAGCAGGATGTCTTTTTGCGCGGCGAACAGATCCTTCTCGTCGGCCACCGTCGCAACCTCTGCCACGCGATCCGCGTCGTAAAGGAACAGTCCGAGGTACCGCAGACGACCCACGCACGTTTCCGAACAGACCGTTGGTTGACCCACCTCAAGTCGGGGGTAGCAGAAGGTGCATTTCTCTGCCTTGCCGGTGTGATGGTTGAAGTAGACCTTCTTGTATGGGCAACCGCTGACGCACATACGCCATCCGCGG
>JBDHZU010000085.1:0-8624 GCA_039812085.1 Candidatus Nanopelagicales bacterium
AAGCCGGTCTGTGCGCGACGTCGAGATCGTGATGAGGGCTCGTCACGACGCCGATTTGCCGCGAATCGTCGGTAATCGTGGGGCATCTGGAATCGACGGACTCATCTCCACTGCGTGGGGACTCGCCCTTGCTCACGACGACGAGACCTACGGAGGCGGACGAACTGTTGCCGTGTTTGGCGACCTTGCCTTCCTGCACGATCACAACGGTCTGCTGACCCAACTCGGCGAACGTCAACCTGATCTAACGATTGTTGTCATCGACAACGATGGCGGTGGAATCTTCTCGTCTTTGGAACAAGGACAGGAACAGTTTGCCGATCACTTCGAGTTGTTGTTCGGCACTCCGCCTGGGCGTGACCTATGCGCAGTGGCACAGGCTGCTGGTGTTGCGGCTGTTCGCGTCACCGATCACGAAAGTTTGGTTGCGGCGCTGGCTCAACCGGCAGATGGGGTCTCGGTCATCATCGCGTCTACAGCTGACCGAGCAGTTGAACACCACACTCGTACTCAACTGGGTAAGTAGGGCTAACCCCGCTCGCGCTGAGCGCACTCGTGCGCGTTGCGATCAATGCGCTGCATTAGTTTGGCGAGCGCTTTCTTTTCCCGTTCTGACAATGCGATAAAGCCTTCTGGTGGGCGGTCCATCATCGCGGAGAACGTCGCCACAACGTCGGTGCCGTGATCGGTCAATACCAAGTCGCGTGAGCGGCGATCGGTTTCTCCCGGCTGTCGAACAACAAGGTCCAGTTCTTCCAAGCGATCCACAAGTCGGGTCAGGTGGGAGCGGTCCGAGCCGAGAGATTCTGCAATGGCCCCCATGGGAAGCGGGCCTTCTCGGGAGATGCGAAACAAAGTCATTGCCTGCAAAGGGGAGAGGTCGATCTCGCGGGCGGCGGCTTTTACCTGAGCCTGCTGGTCAAAGACGAGTTCACGCATGCGTCGCCACGCTTGAACAGCGGGATCGGATGAGTCGTTCATCACGTTCCTCCCTCGTGGGCAACAGGTTGACAATAGTCAACTATCCCGCAATAGTTGACTATTAGCAAATATGGATAAACGTCCACTATTTGATTCTCATACTTTGCCGTTCCGGGCCTTCTGCCCATTCTTCAAGGAGACCACATGGCTGCTAACGCTGACGTGATGCCGAGCGAGGACGTGTCGCCTGAGTATCCGACTGGTCGAGCACTCCAACTCATCTTCGGCGCGCTCATGCTGGTGATGTTCTTGGCTGCACTTGACCAGACCATCGTGTCCACTGCGCTTCCCACCATCACCAGTGATCTTGGTGGGCTGAACCAGCTTGCTTGGGTAGTCACGTCCTACCTGCTGGCCAGCACAGCAAGCACCCCTATCTGGGGCAAGGTGTCCGACCTCCTTGGCCGCAAGCGTGTGCTGCAGACTGCCGTCGTCGTCTTCCTGTTCGGGTCTGCCCTGGCGGGAATGTCGCAGACGATGTGGCAACTCATCGCCACTCGCGCTATTCAAGGTCTGGGTGCCGGTGGACTGATGGTGCTCGTGATGGCCACCATCGCCGACGTTGTATCCCCTCGTGACCGTGGTAAGTACACCGGCATCTTTGGTGCCGTCTTTGCGGTCGCCATGATCATTGGCCCACTGCTTGGTGGCTTCTTTGTTCAGCACATCAGTTGGCGATGGATCTTCTACATCAACCTGCCCATTGGAATTGTGGCCCTCGTGGTGCTCGCCTCGGTGCTGCATCTGAAGCCCACGCATCGCGATGTCGTCATCGACTGGCTTGGCGCGGCACTCATGGTGTCGAGCGTTGTGCTGGCGCTACTCGTCGTCGAATGGGGTGGCCGGACGCATCCGTGGGGTTCACCGCTGATCATTGGAATGATCATTGCGTCGGTCGTCTTGGGTGTGTTGTTCGTTCTGCAAGAACTGCGCACGCCAGAACCGTTAGTGCCGATGGCCATGTTCAAGATTCGGGTATTCACCGTCGTGTCGATCATGAGCTTTTTGCTTGGTTTCGCCATGTTCGGAGCCATCGTCTACTTGCCGATCTTCCTGCAGGTGGTGCAGTCACATACGCCCACGATGTCCGGCTTGATGCTGTTGCCGATGATGGCGGGAATGCTCACTACATCTGTGATTTCTGGCCGGATGGTGACCAACACCGGTCGTTACAAGAGCTTGCCCATCGTGGGAACGTTCCTGGCCACTATCGGACTGGTGCTGTTCATCTTCCTGCGGGTGGGAACTCCCTATTGGCAGATCGTGATTGCCATGCTCGTCCTGGGTATCGGCATGGGTATGTTCATGCAGGTCCTGGTGATTGCGGTTCAGAACGCCGTGAGCCCTAAGGACATTGGCGCGGCCACATCAGGTGCCACCTTCTTCCGATCCATGGGTGGTTCGTTCGGAACCGCTGTCCTGGGTGCAGTGCTGACCTCAGCACTGGCTAGCCAGTTGGCGCAGCGACTACCCGGAGCTGCCGGTGCGGCAGTGGCGGCCGGGGGAGAAAGTTCCATGTCCACTATTCACAGCCTGCCCGAAGCATTACAAGCGCCGGTCTTGGAATCGTTCACCCACGCCATCGACCAGGTATTCATCGTTGGTGCTCCGATCATGGCCTTAGCGTTCGTGGTGTCGTTCTTCTTGCCGGAGATCCCACTGCGCCACGGCCCCACGGTCGAGGAATCAATTGCGGATACAGCACCTACTGGCCCGGAGGCCATGGTCTGACCTGAGCAGCGCTTGCTCGGTTAAGACCAGAGCGCTTCGCGCATCGCGAGTAGCTTGGCTTCGCTCTCGGCCACTTCGGCGGCCGGGCGCGAGCCAGCCACGATGCCGCAGCCGGCGAAAAGTCGGATGCGATGTGGATCGGTTTGGTCGATCTCGCCGCAGCGAAGTGCGATTCCAAACTCGCCGTCTCCACGGGCGTCCATCCAACCCACCGGTCCGGCATAGCGGGAACGCTGCAGCGGCTCAATCTGACGAATCAGATCGCGGGCACGTTCGGTAGGAGTGCCACACACAGCGGCCGTGGGGTGCAGCGAGGCAGCGAGAGCGAGGACGCTGGTGTCGCCAGCGAGCATGCCGGTGACATCAGTCGCGAGGTGCTGAACATTCGCCAGACGCAGCACGCTCGGGTGAGACGGCACATCCAAGTCGGTGCAGTGAGTCGCCAATGCTTTGGCCACTGATCGCACCGCGTACTCGTGCTCGACTTTGTCCTTGTCCGAGTCCATCAACTCGCGGGCCAATTGCCCATCCATGCTGGCGTCGGCATCGGTACGAACCGTTCCTGCCAACACTCGTGAAGTGATGCGATCTCCTGTCCGACGAACCAGTAGTTCTGGGGTTGCTCCAACTAATCCGTCGACCGCAAAAGCCCAACATTGCGGGTAGGCCGCTGCCAGACGATTCAACAGGTGTCGAGGGTCGATCGGGTTTTCTGTGGTGGCGTGCAAGTCGCGCGCCAAGACCACTTTGTCGAGTTCGCCGCGAGTGATGCGTTCGACTGCGTTGGATACCTCGGATGCCCAGGCATCAACGGCCTGTGGATCGGTGTGCCAGGTGACTCGGCCCGGAGTGGTGATTCGTTCCGTGGTGTCTGTGATTGCAGTCGTAGCCTCGCGTAGACGAGCCAGCCCTTCCGAACTATCGGCAGTCAGCGTTAACCAGGACTTGCCCTCGCGATGTCCAACCACCACTGCGGGCACAACCAGCACGCTGATGGATTGCTCGACGTCGTCAGGGTCGGCGTCGAATGCGAATGATCCAAATGCGATTGGACCAGAACCGCTGGCCAGAACAGCGTCGTCCACGTTGGCTTGGTCGCCGACTCGTGACCACCAGCGGTTCGCTCGGGAGAATCGTTCGTCACCAGTGACTTCGTAGCGTGCGGCTTCCCCCCAGCCCACGAGTCCTTCACCATGCCGAACCCAAGCCAATGCGCCCTGTGCGGGCAGTGCCGCCAGCAGTTCGATTGCGTCGTCGAATACGACAGTCGCCGAATACAAGGTCGGCACATCAGTCACGTCGTCAGATTACTCCGCAGAGAGATTGGTCGGCTGGACTAGCCCAATGAGAGAGCAGTCCGCAGGCCTGCGTCAATCTCGGTCATGAGTTGAGCTGGTACTTCTCCAACTTGTTGTCCGAGGCGGTTCTTATCCAAGGTCACGATCTGAGTGACATTTGCAACGCTGTTCTTCGGTAGTCCAGTTGCGCTCTTCGGAAGGTAGGAATTGCCGGGAAGAAGGGCAAGGGTCTCGTTGGAAGTCAGTGTGACCACCGTGACTGTCTTAATAGTGCTGGTGTTAAGGACATCGGCAGAAATGACTATGACTGGACGACGTTTGGCAGGAGTGCTGTCTTCTGGTTGACCAAGTTCTGCCCAGTGGATATTCCTCCGCTTGATCACCATTCGGAGTTCTCCAAAGTCTCAAGACCAACAGCTTCGACATCCTCATCGCGTAGGTCTGCAGGATCGATGAGTTCCAGGGCCTGAGCAACCCTCCGTTCAAGTGACGACGCCTCAAGAAGATTGAGATAACTTTCGGCCGCTTTGGTGAAGAACTCTGAACGATTCCAACCAAGCTCATGAACGGCTGCTTCAACTTTGCGGTAGGTGTCATCGGGAACTGAGATTGCTGTCTTCATGGGGTAAGTATAACCGGGTATAACTGCTGTTTCAGTCGGACGTTTCAGCCCTGTGGATGAACCGAGGGATATGCCCACATCGTCTTCCGCGTACGGTCATGGGCATGACATCGGCAGATCTGGACAAGCAACCGCATGAGGTTGCTGGAATGTTCGACCAGGTGGCGAAGCGCTACGACATCACGAATGACGTGTTGTCGGCCGGGCAAACACGTGCCTGGCGTAAGGCAGTGCTCAAGGCGGTGGATCCCAAGCCGGGCGATGTGATCTTGGATCTGGCGGCTGGTACGGGCACGAGTTCGGTGCCATTCCGACAGGCGGGCGCGCAGGTTGTGCCATGCGACTTCTCGCTGGGAATGCTGCAGGTCGGTCGTGAGCGCGAACCGCAACTGAACTTTGTCGCGGGTGATGGAATGCGACTTCCGTTTGCTGATGACAGTTTCGATGCCGTGACGATCAGCTTCGGGTTGCGCAACATCGTCGATCCGCAAGCGGGGCTGGCAGAAATGCGTCGCGTGACCAAGCCGGGCGGACGTCTGGTCGTCTGTGAGTTCTCCAGTCCCACTAACTCGGTCGTTCGTACGGCTTACCTCGAGTACCTGATGAAGGCATTGCCCAAGGTGGCCACCACGGTGTCATCCAACCCTGATGCTTACGTCTACCTGGCGGAGTCAATCCGTGCGTGGCCAGATCAGCCAGGACTCGCGTCCCTGATTGGTCAGGCGGGTTGGTCAAAGGTCGCATGGCGAAATTTGTCTGGCGGCATCGTCGCCCTGCATCGAGCAACTGCCTGAACGATGCCCAAGCTGTTTACCTACGGAACGCTGCAACTTCCCGCCGTTCAACAAGAAACGTTCGGGCGTCTCTTGGAAGGCGAGGCCGACGAACTTGTTGGCTATCGACTTGAACAAGTTGCGATCCGTGATCCGCGAGTAGCTGAGCTATCCGGTGAGGACATCCATCCAATGGTCGTATTCACCGACGACTCCGACGATCGCGTTGCCGGTTCATGGTTTGAACTCACTGACGAAGAACTCGCTGCCGCTGATGAATACGAAGTCGATGACTACGTTCGACTAGCGACTGTGCTTGCTAGCGGGACGATGGCGTTCGTCTACGCCAGTCGTGACCGTTGATTAATCGCCGCGGGCGAGTAATTCGGTAAATGGGGTGACCTCTTGTTCAAAGGCCTGAGGGTCCCGGGTAGATGCAGTTACTGCACGGGTGAACTCCTGTACCGATCGATGAATCCGTTCGCCAAGTTCAGCGGAAGAGTGACCGCCGAAGTCTTGGGTTGCCGCGAATACGCCAGTGCGAACCGGAGCAGTCCCTAAGTAGGTGAACAGTGGGCGAAGCGCGTGATCGATCATCAAGGAATGGCGAGAGCTTCCACCGGTGGCAGCTAACAAGGTTGGTAGGTCAGTCAGGCGCTCGCGTTCGAGGATGTCGAAGAAAGACTTGAACAGCCCGGAGTAGCTGCCGGAGAACGTCGGCGAGACAACCACCAAACCGTCGCTGGCGTAAACGCTCTCGACGGCTTGGGCCAGCGCGCCGCTGGGGAAGCCAGACAGCATCGCATCGGCAATGGGATGGGCAAGTTCGCGTAACTCGATCATGTCGATATTCGCATTGGGCAGGTTCGCGCTGACTTGAGCGCTGAGTTCATCTGCTAGCAAGCGCGTTGTTGATGGTGAACGTAGACCTCCGCTGACCACCACAATGTTCGGTGAATCCTTCGCCATTTCGTCCACCGCCCTATGCCAAGTTGTCCGACAAGCTGTTGGAATCCTCAGCTCGCGTTCCTGTCCAATAGTCACGCGCGTTGACCGGCGTCGCATCATCAGGCACTACTCCGCGAACCCGCGGATGTAGCGGTGCATCAGGAACCCCAGGAGCGCGAAGCGCCTCAAACTCCTTGCGCAGCACGGGAACGACTTCTTCGCCAAGGAGATCGAGTTGCTCCAATACGGTCTTCAACGGCAAACCGGCGTGATCGACCAAGAACAGTTGGCGCTGGTAGTCGCCCACATAGTCGCGGAAGCTCAACGTGCGTTCGATGACTTGCTGCGGGCTTCCCACCGTCAATGGCGTTTGTTGGCTGAAGTCCTCCAATGATGGACCGTTGCCGTAGACCGGCGCATTGTCGAAGTAAGGCCGGAACTCGCGGACCGCATCTTGGCTGTTGGGCCGGATGAACACGTGACCGCCTAGTCCGACGATTGCCTGTTCTTGCGTTCCATGGCCGTAGTGAGCGAAGCGTCGGCGGTACAGATTCACCAACTGTTGCGTGTGCTCCTTGGGCCAGAAGATGTGGTTGGCAAAGAAACCGTCGCCGTAGTAAGCCGCCTGTTCGGCAATCTCTGGGCTGCGAATCGATCCATGCCACACAAATGGCGCGACCCCATCGAGTGGTCGCGGAGTAGAGGTGAATCCCTGTAGCGCCGTGCGGTGCTGCCCAGACCAGTTGACGACATCTTCGTGCCACAACTTGTGCAGCAGCGCGTAGTTCTCAACTGCCAGTTCGATGCCTTGTCGAATGTCTTTGCCGAACCAGGGATAGACCGGACCGGTATTCCCTCGACCCAACATCAGATCCATCCGACCGTCAACGAGGTGTTGAAGGGTCGCGTAATCCTCTGCGATTCGAACCGGGTCCGTCGTCGTGATCAGAGTGGTCGAAGTGGAAAGCAGGATGTTCTCGGTCTGTGCACCGATATACGCCAACGTCGTCGTCGGGGCGCTGGCGACGAATGGTGGGTTGTGGTGTTGACCAACCGCGACGACGTCCAGACCAACCTCCTCGGCCTTCTTGGCAATCTCAATCTGCGCCTTGATTCGCTCGTGTTCGGTCGGCGTCCGACCCGTCGTGGGGTCGGTCGTTACGTCACCGACAGTGAAGATTCCAAATTGCATGCCAACCATCCAAGTAATTGAAGTCTCAAGTAAATAGCCAGAACACGGGCAATGCGTGGATCATTCCCTGCCGCTCCCGCATTCATGCATTGAACTAAGGGTCTCCTTACTTACTCGTCATGTCGAATGCCCGTTTCCCATTCCAGAATCTGGAGGGGTAGATTGACGCCGAAGAGTTCGTGAAAGTTTTCACAAGCGCACGAATTGGATGCTTTTCCGCACTCTTCGGCGACTGTTTCACCCGAATACGGAAGGCCGACGTTCACCCGTGAACGACCCCACCCCTCACCGCGAGCTCGACGCTGACGTCATCGTCGTTGGAGCTGGCCCCGGCGGATCTACTGCTGCCTACTACCTGGCCAAGGCTGGGCTGTCGGTGTTGCTGTTGGAGAAGTCGAAGTTCCCCCGAGACAAGGTGTGCGGCGACGGCCTGACCCCCCGAGCGGTCAAGCAACTGCTCGACATGAACATCGACGTTTCGGAAGAGAACGGTTGGTTGCGCAACAAGGGACTGCGCATTATCGGCGGCGGGCATCGCATGGAAGTGCCCTGGCCGGAACTGGCGAGCTTCCCCGATTACGGCTTGGTTCGACCTCGCGCTGACTTTGATGAACAACTGGCCCAAGCTGCCGTTGCTGCGGGTGCCGATCTGCGTGAACAAATGAACGTCATTGGCCCTGTAGTAGACGACCGGACGGGACGAGTCGTTGGAGTCACGGCCAAGCCAGTAGATGAGAAGGGTCGTCGGGCAGGCGATGACCTCACCTTCCGTTCCAAGCTGATCATCGCGGCTGACGGGAACTCCTCTCGACTCTCCTTGGCTCTCGGACTGGAAAAGCGCGATGACCGTCCGATGGGTGTGGCGGTTCGCACCTATTACAAGAACCCCGGCGATAAAGACGACTGGCTGGAGTCATGGCTGGAGCTACGCGACGGCGACAAGTTGCTGCCCGGTTATGGCTGGATCTTCGGGATGGGTGACGGCACCTCAAACGTCGGCTTGGGAATGCTCAACACGTCGTCGTCATTCGGCAACGTGGACTACAAGGAAGTTCTGCACACCTGGCTCGCGCACCTAC
>JBDHZU010000086.1:0-8560 GCA_039812085.1 Candidatus Nanopelagicales bacterium
GAAGCTCCACGGAACATCAATTCCGCAGCCTTGTTACTGAGTTGCCAGTTATCCAGTCCGGAGGTTTCCAGCGGGATCTCTGGCACCAAGTCGTCGTCTGTCCAGAAACGCATTCCCAGGCGTTGACTACAGAAGAAACGAGCAGGTTCACGGACTGCCTCGGCCAACACATCGAGACCAATTACTTCTGGTAGTTCGGGAGCCACAAGTTCATCCCACGCAGGTGATGGATCAGGCGAGCGCGAAGGCGCAGTCAACGCCTGGGCATCACCAAGGGCGTCGTCGTCATGGCTGAACACCACGTCATCGATCAACGCTCCAGCACTGAAGTTGCGGGAATCGAATGGCTGCAAGGGATGACGAATGACCAGTTGGTCTGCCATGCCCGTTCCATCATCGAGTTCGGTGAGTAGTTCATGGACGGGGATTGCTGGCGGGATCTCTTTACTTGTTCGTTCATCAGCCCCCGAGTAAACGATGGACAGTCTTTCCGTTGCCGCCATGATGGCGTCCAACATCAACTGGCGATCTTCGGAGCGTGGATCGCGTTCCCCGATTGCGGGGGTGATCGACAAGATGTCACTGCCGTCCAAACGAGTGCGTCGCGGAAACTCGTCCAGATCCATTCCCAGCAGATAAATCACTCGATGCGGAACAGATCGCATCGGCATCAGCGTGCAGATAGTGAGGTGCCCGCTGCGAAAGCTATTGCGGGCGGGTTGTCCACGGAGGAATCCGGCGAATAGGTCTCGGATATCCGCCAACGTCAGCAGTCGATCATCCGCCTTGCCGGCCGTCTGTGCAGCCTCGGTCAGCACTCGTCCGATGTGTGCCCGTTGCCACCCGTCATGCCTGGCCGTGAGAGTCAGTCGATCGAGCACAGTCAGCAGACGCTGAATCCACTGCTGCACGGTCGCGGGCTCACGAAGTTCTCGGTCTGCCTGCTGGAGTCGATCAATAAATTCGGCGAAGGAACCGATCACCGTTCCCGCATCAAAGCTGACGTCTGACAAGGGCAGCGAATCGTCGTTGAGCCAACGCGTTCCGGTGGCCTGTACGGCATAGCCAGCCACCAGTTGATCGATCGCTTGCGCCCATGTTCCGTAATCCGTCATGAGTCCGAACTCACGTCTATGTTCGGCGTCGAAACCCCAGCGAAGCCCTGCTTTGACCAGCCATTGACGCAATGTGTCTGTGTCGTCATGGCCTAAATCGAATGCGCGCAATACGGATGGTTCACCCAGCACATCGAAAACCTGTGGGCCTTCCCAACGACCACCCACATTCGCCAACACTGTCGCGAGCAGGTCGATCAGTGGATTGAGCTGCTGCAAGGATCGATCTGCCAGACGAAGTTCAAGTTCATGCCCGGGATGGACAGGCAACTGCTCCCCGTCTGCATCTCGGAAGAGATCGCTGCCACCAAAGACGGACTCCAATAGTGGGGCGAAGCTTTCCACGTCTGGGCACATCACCAGGATGTCTCGTGGCTGCAACGTCGGGTCATCGCTTAAGTCATGCAGCACGAGTTCGCGCAGTACTTCTACTTGTCGCATTCGCCCATGGCAGGCGTGAATACGTAGAGAGTTGTCCGATGGAACCCATCCGGTCATCGGAGATGGCGTTTGCCCATCGCTGCTGATCCGTTGTTGCAGTCGGCCAAGGATGTTGTCACCGAATGTTGGCGGATGGACTTCGTCTTCGTGAACGATGGTGGGCGCAGTTGCCAGCAGAATCTGCTCGACTTCTCGACTGTCTCGACCGAAGGCGGCAAGCAGCGGGTCGTTGATCGCGCGACGACAATCCACTTGCGCGCGCACTGGTCGTCGCAGAGTCATCTGCTCAGAGTTTTCGGCGATGAACGTTGTCGCGGACTGCACCGCATCCCATGCCGGTCGAGATGGTGACGGCAACCAGATATCCACCTGACGGCCAGCAGATAGGGCGTGCAGGACGGCGAGTTGTCGAATACTGAGCCTGGTTACTCCGAATACCGACAGCCGCGCGGGAAGGCCAACGAGTGACGGATCGTCCGCAAGGGCTGTGGTGACCTCGGAAAGAAGCTCAACTGGGGATCGTCCTAGTTGTTCTCTTAACCGCACCCACAACTCAAACTGCCAGCGCTGATCGTTGGGCAAGGTTCCGCCCACACCGTCACTGGCATCCCCGTTTGCCCAATCCAGCAGCATGGCCGGGCGCTGTTCTAAGTAGCTGTCGAATAATTGCGCGATCCGCTGAGCACCATCAAGGGCGTGAGGCTCAGCAAGCTGCGGCAACTCGAAGTAGGCAGATTGCACAAGCTCCTCAGCCGAGATATCCCTGGAGTTCACCCCGAGATGACGACGCGGAACTGCCGCCCACTCTTGGGAAGTGTTGGTCAGGATGTCGAGCAATGCCCATACGATTCGACCGTCCCGCCAACGTGGGTCGATCTGGCCAGGCCAGATCGCTTGCTCAACTGTGGTGGCTAGTTCGGAGGGGTGAGGGAACCAGATGTTCGCGCTGACCCCGGTGCGACGACTGATCGTCTGCGCAAGCCATCGTTCGATTCCTGGACCAACGACGCTCACAACCTCGGGAGTGAACGGATCGGCGTCTGGCAGTGGCTGGCTCAGTTGCTCAGCGAGGGCCTCGGCGAGGGCATCTGTTCGAGTAGCCCGATGCACTCCAACGCCCGTCGCCAACCTCCCCCTCATGTGCATTGGCCCAGTATCGGTCACAGTCCTGACACAGAGGGGCGAAGACGCAAGGAACTGACAGGAATTGCCTACCGCCGTCATGGTCCACTGACCTCGTGGGTCGTGGAGCAAAAATCGTGTTGACGGTAGCCGGTGTAGTAGCCGTGCTCAGCGCAGCCCTGTGGGGATTCACCGACAAGGGCAGCAGCACCGCCGCAACCAAATCCACCGCTAAACCTCACTCAACCAGCCCTCACGCACACAACGCCGTGTCAGCGAAACCGTCATCGAGCGCTCAGCCAGCAAAACCCAAGCTCTATGGACCGATCAAGGTCGTACACGTTTCTGATGGAGACACCATCGACATCATGAAGGGCGGCACGTTCACATTTGTCCGCTTGATCGGTATCGATACCCCGGAGACGAAGGATCCGCGTAAGCCCACGGAGTGCTTCGGTAAAGAGGCCTCCGCACAGACCACGAAATTGGTGAACGGCAAGAACGTCTGGCTGGAGTACGACCCTCTCGACCCCAGCCCCGACAAGTTCGGTCGGGACCTTGCGTATGTGTATCTGGATGCCAACGGCAAAACGATGCTGAACGAGATACTTGTCCGCGACGGATTCGCCCACGAGTACACCTATCGCGGTAAGTACACCTACCAAACACGTATGCAAGACGCCGAAGATCACGCGCGCGATAAGAAACTCGGACTATGGAGTCCTAAGACCTGCAATGGAGACACTGCGCCCTAACGCAGCTCCAGCAGCAGCCAATTCTCCATTCTCACCGCTACGACGTAGCGGGTTCAGACGCAGCAGGTTCAAAGGTGATGCGTCGCTGAATGGGATCAGTCGAGAGCAGTTTCAGTGCGACTGTGCGACCGAGGGGAAGTCGCTGCTTCAGCTTTGCTCGCACGGCTGGTTCGGCAATCTGAACCACGCTGCCTTTCTGGCGGCTCTCTACGACGACAGCCTCGAAGGTCTCCCCGATGCGGTCAGCCAGAATCACCGCTTCGGCAAGGTCCAGGGATTGCCGTTCGACCTCGCGCGCTAGGCGATCACCGGCTGCCATATAGCCAGGAACTTCCGGTAGCGCCTGCCGCGCCCAATCTGGCACCTGATTTCCAGCGAGCACGGCAGCGCACACTTCAAGTGCGAACCGGTCAGCCAGTCGGCGGATCGGAGCCGTCACGTGTGCGTATGGCGCGGCTACCGCACTGTGCGTGGTGAGTTCAGGCAGTTGTCCATCAAAGGCGGTGTAACCGGCTCCGCGTAACAAACCGGCGCACATCGACAAGAAGGCAGCGTTGCGATCCACTGCGGGATCGAGCTGACGAATCAATTCGGGATACGACACCGAGTCCGGCCAATCAATCTTCAAGGCACGAGCCGTTCGTCGAACTCGTTGTACATCGTCATCAGTCGGCGTCGGCATCGTTCGAAGGATTCCCACACCGGCGTCCAGCATGACTCCGGCAGCCGCGATTCCCGTCAGCAACGAAATTTGTGCGTTCCATCCTTCGATCGGATCGGGAGAACGCGACACCAACTCGTAGCCGTCGCCATGCGGTTCAAGTTCTTGTTTAGGAATCGGCAGGCTGACTCCACCTCGGTCAATCTCGGCTTGTTGGCGAAGCTGACCGATGTGTTTCATGGTCTGCAGCATTGGATCCGCAGTCCCGGCATCCAGATCAGCTTGGACCTGCTCATAAGCCAACTTGGCGACGCTCTTCACCACTGCCCGGTACATGTCCGTCGCAGTCAATTGCCCGTCACTATCCAGCGTGAGATCCCAAACGAATGCAGGGCGTTTCACATCGGGCAACAAGCTGGCAGCGTCCTCGGACAGTCGCATGGGATGCAACGGCGTCTTCACATCAGGGCTATAGATCGTGACGCCACGGCGACGCGTCTCCGTATCCAATGCCCCACCCGGACGGATGAACGATCCAACATCAGCAATGGCGTAGCGGACTCGATAGCCACCAGCTCGCTGCTCGACATGCACTGCCTGGTCGAGGTCCTTGCTCGTGGCCGGGTCGATGGTGACGAACGGAATGTCCGTCTCCACCCGTAACGGCATAACCTCCTGCTGCGCGGCAGCTTCCGCCTCGGCCAACACCTCATCACTGAATGCAGCGGGAATCTCTAGTTCGTCACGAAGCTGCTGGAAACCAGCACGCAGCACCTCACCTTGCTCGGCATCGGCGAGCTGTGCATGCAGTTGTGCGCGGGTCACAGTTGGCGAGATTACCGCCGCGAGGGAATGGTTGACCTGTCTCGCGGCGTTACCCTCGATGTTATGGCGCGCGCATTGTGGACCCAGCTTGAGCAGGATGCGTATGCCCTGCTGGGAATCAACGCAGACGCCACTGACGAACAAATCAATGCAGCATGGCGAGTAACGGCCAAGCGATTGCACCCGGATCTCGGCGGATCAGTCACTGAATTCCAGCAAGCAGAACTGGCATACCAGGTCCTCAGCGATCCGTTGACTCGCATGGAGTACGACCGGTCACGGATGCGGGCGACCACTGGCGCTCAACCCTGGGGTTCGGCAACCCCGACCACTGCGCCGGGGTCAACAACCGGCAGCTCTACCCGTGTTCAGTGGGTATGGATGGCCGATGGAACCGCCTTCACCGATCCCCGTGATCAGGGCAAACCGCTATGGGATGACGTGGACTATCGCAATGCACCACCGGTGATCAACCGGAAAATGAGTCGGTGGGCGTGGCTGGCTTGGATCGCCCTGGGACTGTTCCTGCTCGTTGCGGCGGTGGCTCTCGCAGTGGTGTGGATTATCGGTTTGATCGCCGTCCTGGTCGCTGTGGTCGGTCGAGCCATCACCGCTGGTTCGAGACACGACCATATTCCGCGGGTCTAGGCATACGATCTGGGATGTGCGCCCTCTGCTGACTGCCTCTGCTGGCTTACTGATCACTCCACTACTGATCACCGGTTGTTCCACCGACTCGCAACCAGCGGCATCGTCAAGTAGTCCCATCATTAATCCGACGGCACCACGCACCATGTCACGAACTGATGTCCCGGTGGGACCAACCCTGGATGACAAGATCGCTGCCCTGGATACGGCCAATATCTGCTGGGCGCAGGATCGAGCAGAAAAGAGCACCGAGGCGATCCAGAAAGATCTCGATGAACGATTGAAGCGGGCCAACGTCACCAAGCAGCAGTACGACGACTACCAACGACGACTGCTGGCCAACGATCCTCAGGTCAAGGCGTTACAACTGCACTACTACCAGTTGACCTGCGACGGAACATCGATCAGCTAACGCCTGCACTGACCGGTTTCGCTGAGCCCGATGCCTGCACTGGAATGGCCTGCTGGGTCGACTGTTCGGAGGTAACCGCACGCTTCGCGGCACGACGAGCAGCGGCCCGATCCAGCAGCGGACGCTCCACGAATCGGTAGGACAACGCGGCGACCGCCAGCGATAACGCGATCACGAACACATGGTGGGAGTAACGCCCAAACATCTCCCATGAGGTCCCGACTAGCCAGATGAAAATTGCCCCATGGAAGAGGTAGATCCCATAGGAGCGCTCTCCTATCCATACAAACGGTCGGCTGCCGAAGAAACGGGAGAATCCGGCTTCGCGCGCACAGAACAAGCAAGCGATCACGACCGCCGAACACACCGCGATCACGCCTTGCTTCCAGATGTAGGTATCGATGCCCGGTTGGTCGACGAGCAGGAAAACCATCCCGGGTACTGCAACGATCATCAGCGGCCAGGCTGCTTTGCTCACGAATTGCCGCACTCTCGCATCGGTCAACGCGAAGGCCAATGCTGCACCGAGCAGAACGGGACCGAGCTGCGTGTCCAGTGACCATGCGACCCGTCGTGGCGGGTTCCCGGTCGCTACCAGCCACGCTCCCCAAGACAGCGAAGCCATAGCGGCAATTCCCGCTACCCATCCCATCCAGCGCACACATCCCAGCGCTAGGGCTGCCACCACGATCAGTACCCAACCGAGGTAGAACTGCTCTTCGACGTTGAGTGACCACGTCATTCCCAGTTCGTGCGGCTCGTGGTAGTTCCCCGTGGTCAAAGCGAAGTTCATGATGTGCCCGAGGGCGAGCCCCCAACCGACCAACAGATCACGCAGGCCGGACATCTGACCGACCCCCAGCTTCTCTGGCCACGAAGTCATCGACGTGATGAGGGTCAACACCAACAACACTCCCAGCGCAGGAGCGAGTCGCCAGAACCGCTTGTTGTAGAAGGTGCGCAGGCTGACCGCTCCGGTATTACGGATTTCCGTCAGCAGGCCGCTGGTGATGAGGAATCCAGAGAGCACGAAGAAGACGCTCACTCCCAAAGCCCCACCGCCGAAGATCGCCTCGCCATTAGCGCGTGTGAGGTGGAACAGCATGACGGAGCAAATCGCGATAGCGCGGATTCCGTCGAGGCTCTTGATTCTGCCCAGGGGTGGCTGCACAGCATTGTCTTGCGTGGAACTCATACCCCTGCCCAACTTCATCGCGCCAAACCGACCATGCCCATTGATCATGCCCACGTCGAGGGCGCGCAAAACAGCCGTGAAATTTCATGCACCTAAGGACGAGTTCGACGCTACCCGAGAATTTGCTGAGAGTCTGATCGAAGACTAAAGCCGGATGAGAGTCCACACGCCTAACACCCGATCGGATGGCAGATGCATATAGATCGCGGGATTAACAGCCACTCGTTGCATGAGTGAATAAAGGCTTTGTCGCCATCTGGCCATTGGCGCCTTGCGGCGTCCCTCGATGCTGACCTGGTGGACCACATAGACGCAGCTATCCGGATCCACATCCACGCCATACGAGTCACGCAGAGCAGCCATCACCGCTGGAGCGTCAGGTTTATCCATATAGCCCAACCCCACCGTCGCCACCGTGACATCGGGATACGGGTTCGTGACGATCACTCCATCCGGCGTTGAGTGTGGGGCAAGCGTGGTCTCGAAATTCAGCAGGATGATTTCTTCCGGCAGGATTCGCAACATTCGGGTTTGTTGCCCCAACGCAAACGGCACCTTGTCCACATCGACAGTCAGATAGATGCGTTGTCCGGGAGTTCGCACCAACTGATCCATCGGCAGATTGGGGAAGAAGTCGTCGATGGGCGTGCCGTACTCCACCAGTCGTTCCAGCATGAGTGAGCGACCTTTACGCCAGGTCATCAGCACAGTGAAGATAACCGCAGCGGTCACCAGTGGGAACCATCCACCGTGCTTGAATTTGGTCAAGTTAGCGACAAAGAACGACAAGTCAATCAGGAAGAACACAGCGAATATTGGCCAGACGATCCAGGGCGACACCTTCCACTTGTGCAGGGCGACCACGGTGATCAGACACGTCGTGATAACAAAGGTTCCGGTGACGGCGATTCCGTAAGCCGATGCCAAATTCGATGAATCCCGGAAGCCCACCACCAGCACAATCACCGCCACCATGAGGAACCAATTGACGGCTGGCACATAGACCTGGCCCTTCTCCTGGTCTGAGGTGTGCTTGATCTGCAAACGGGGCAGGTAGTCCAGCGCGATTGCTTGCTTGGTCATCGAGAACGCACCCGTGATGACCGCCTGAGATGCGATCACCGTGGCCATCGTTGCCAGGATCACCATCGGAAATTGGAATGCATCCGGAACCATGTTGTAGAAGGGGTTGTCGGCGCTCTTAGGGTCACGCAGCACCTCGGCCGCCTGACCAAAGTAGTTCAGGTAGAGCGCAGGCACCGCAATGGCAAACCAGGACACTCGGATCGGCTTCTTACCGAAGTGACCCATGTCGGCGTACAACGCCTCGGCGCCAGTCACACAGAGGACAATCGACCCCAAGGCAAGAAATGCCGTCATGGGTTC
>JBDHZU010000087.1:0-8516 GCA_039812085.1 Candidatus Nanopelagicales bacterium
CACCAATGACTGGAGCTGGTTTTCCGTCTAGTGATCGTCGCCAGGCACGCAGTGCCACGGCTAACCCAGACACATCAGCAATGTTCTCTCCCAAGGTCAGATCCCCATTGATGTGATGACCCTCGACCGGCTCGTAACTGGCGTACTGCGAGCTCAACGCTGCCGTACGCTCGGAGAAAGCCTGCTGATCAGAGTCGGTCCACCAATTCCGCAGATTCCCTTCCCCGTCGTACTGGGAACCTTTGTCGTCAAATCCGTGACTGATCTCGTGGCCGATCACGGCTCCGATCGCCCCATAGTTGACCGCATCATCGGCATCCATATTGAAGAACGGTGGTTGCAAAATCGCTGCAGGGAAAACGATCTCGTTGGCTTCTGGGTTGTAGTAGGCGTTGACCATTTGCGGCGGCATCAGCCATTCGTCACGATCGATCGGCCCACCCAACTTGGCCACTTCTCGATCATGCACAAAGGCACTAATTGCCAGTTCAGCGGCGATCAGATCACCCTGCGGCAGTTCCAATGCCGAGTAGTCACGCCACCTATCGGGATAGCCAATCTTTGGACGGAAGGTCGCGAGCTTCTCCTGCGCCTTGTGCTTTGTTTCGTCAGTCATCCAGTCCAGATCATCGATGGCATCTGCATATGCCGCGATCAGGTTGTCGACTAACTGGACCATCCGTTGCTTGTTCTCCGGTGGGAAATGTCGCTCGACGTAGAGCTTGCCCAGCACCTCACCCAATCCACCTTCGATGAGCGAGACTGCACGCTTCCACCGTTCTCGTTGCTCTGGCACTCCAGACAGCACTGTGCCGTAAAACGCGAAGTTGGCCTCGTCCAGATCCGAGGACAACATCGGAGCAAAACCAGACAGTGCGCATTGGCGCAGGTACTGCTGCCACACCGACAAAGGCACCTCGTTAATGAGTTCACCCAGTGCGTCGAAGTAGTCCGGCTGGCCGACGTTGATCTCGGTGACCGAATCAGGAACCTTTCCGGCTGCCAACCAAGTGGTCAGTTGCAACGGAGGAACCTGCTGAGTGAAGTCTTCCACCGCCACTAAGTTGTAAGTCGCCTCTGGATCCCGGTTACGAACCTTGTCCCACGACACCTTGGCAAGCTTGGTTTCTAATTCCACGATGGCATCGGCTGCCGTCTTTGCATCATCACCGTCCGCCCATCCAGCAAGCGTCCATAGCTGCGCGATGTAGTCGGCATACGCACTGCGCTGAGCCTCGAATGTGTCCTCGAGATAGAAGTCGCGATCAGGTAAACCCAACCCTGACTGGCGAATGTCCAACAGATAGCGCGAGGAATCTTTGTTGTCTTGATGAATGAAAGCGCCCACAGGGGTACGAATACCCAGGCGTCCCCAACGCCCAAATAGCTCGGGAAGTTCTGCCACGGATTCCAGCGCATCAATCTCTGCCAGGATGGGATCCAGCGCCGCGATCCCACGCTTGTTCAACGCGTCGGTATCCATGAAGCTCGCGTACAAGGTCGCAATCAGTTTGGCCTCATGGGAATCGGCAGCGTCGGACTCAGCCAGCTCGGTGATGATCGCGTGGACCTGCCGTTCGGCATCATCGCTGAGCGCAGTGAAGGCACCGTAGATCGCCTTGTCAGCGGGAATATCGAAGCGTTCCAGCCAGGCACCGTTGAACCACTGAAAGAAGTCATCCTGCGGACGGGTCTGGGAATCAATCCCGGTTACGTCCAGTCCACCAGTCTCCGCTGGGTACACCACCGTGTCAGTCACGCGAACACCTTAGTCCGCCGTCCCAACCGGGCGAAGGATCCCTTCTAGGTGGAAATGTCCGATTTGCCGAACCAAATTTCAGGCCTAGAAACGGCAATTTCGGGGCATCATATTTGTGGGCCCCCCTAGAAACACCCAAGTACGACCACAGCATCACCGCTCCAACTCACTTCCCCTGATCGACTTGTCATAGTCGGCGTGTAGTTGATGAAGCAGTTGTGGTCCCGCCAAATTACCCAGGGGTGGAGCCATAGATGAAGCGTCATATTTTGCCTGCCGCCATTGCCGGTGGATCGTTCCTGATCGCCGCTACCGCACTCGTCACTATTGATGCCCCGCTGGCATCAGCAGCCGGTACAACCCCAGCGAACTCGGTCAGCGTCACCAACCAGATCAGCCATCCTTTGAGCGAGAACGCCCTTGGATTGTCGCTAGACAAGAACCTCAAGCCAACTGCAACGGTGACCAAGAAGGCTGTTCCCGCCTCCACTCAAATGACTTTGCAAGACAAGCTAGACCTCGGCCCGAAGAAGTGGACGGGAGCACCCATCGTTCATCCCGAAGGTGGCTACATCAATAGCAACGTCTCCCGCTGGGCAAACGTTGTGCTGGTTGCGATGAAGGATCGTCACATCCCACGCAAATACCTTCCCGGCATCCTGTCGCAGATGCAGCAGGAGTCCATGGGTGATCCGAACGCAGTCAACAACTACGACTCGAATGCCGCTATGGGCACACCTTCCAAGGGACTGCTCCAGGTCATCGCACCGACGTACCAGACTTACGCAGCCAAGGGCTTGTCCAATCCCAAGTACCTCACCAACCCATATGCAAACGTCTACGCATCACTGGGATACGTCAAGGACAGTTACGGCATGAGCAAGTTTGAGTCCTGGAACTCAGGCGCAAATCAGGCTTACTGATCTGTTCTCCACACCTCGAATGAAGCACCCATCCGCACTGCGGGTTTGGGTGCTTCATTCGTTTCTTCACCACGTCGGTACAGGATTTGTCCTGAGCCAACCTCCAAGCAGGTACGTCGCGTTGACTTCACAGATCTCCACAGCGTTGACTTGACCGACGGTCAAACGCACAGGCGAGGAGGAGTGAATGAGCGACCACGCTTGTCCCCGACGACTCACGTTGCTCACGCTTATGCTGACGACTTTTGCCCTCCTTGCGCCCCTGGCCGCCGCACAAGCGGCTCCCATCACCGAACGCATGACCTCAACCAAGAGCGCATCGGGCGCAAAGAAAGGAACACCGGTAAAGAGCCCGAAGCCCAAGTACCCACGGCCAACTGCGACTGCTTGGGAAAAACAGGTCGTTGCTCTTACGAATCAGGCCCGCCGCACTCCGCGAATGTGCGGCAAACAACGGTTCAGCAAAGCGGGACCATTGACGATCAATCCGCTACTAACTGCCGCAGCTCGGTCACATTCGGCAGACATGAGCAAACGACACTACTTCTCTCACTTCTCGCTCACGGGCAAGTCACCATGGGACCGCATGAACGCGGCGGGTTACCGAAACTGGACAAATGCGGGAGAAAACATTGCTGCTGGACAATCATCACCAGCAGCTGTGGTCAAAGCCTGGCTACGCAGTCCGGGACATTGCGCCAACATCATGAATCGACGATTCACTGAAATTGGCGTCGGCCAAGTCTCCGCAACACATAGCTACCGCTACTGGTGGACTCAAGACTTCGGTCGCCGGTAACTATCGCTAGTCCGCTGAATCCAGGGTCGCCGTCGTGGTGTGGGTCTGCCCGCCCCGAACATAGGTGACGGTGACCTTCGTCCCTGGTTGATACGACCGGATGGCGACGATCAGTGAATCGGAGTCTGTGATGACTCGATCATCAATCTTGGTCACCACGTCACCTGCCTGCAGTCCAGCCTTCTGTGCAGCACTGCCATCAGTAACTTGACCGATGGTTGCGCCTTCCACCGAACTCTCTGAGTTGCTCGCCACACCCACACCAAGCTGGGAGTGCGTCGCTTTGCCGGAGCTAATGAGTTGGTTGGCGACTCGGACGACATCGTTTGATGGGATAGCAAAACCGACGCCGATGTTTCCGGACTGACTGCCGGAATCACCGCTAGACAAAGACGCGATGGCAGAGTTGATTCCCACCACTCGTCCGGCAAGGTCAGTCAATGCACCGCCAGAGTTACCCGGGTTGATCGCAGCGTCCGTCTGGATCGCATCCATTGACGACGTACTGCTGCTCGATTCGCTCGTAGTGACGGGACGGTTGAGCGCAGAGACGATTCCCTGGGTGACCGTGTTACTCAAACCCAAAGGCGCACCAACAGCAATCACGGCTTGGCCAACCTTGAGGTTGTCTGAGTTGGCGAAGACTGCTTTAGACAATCCAGACTTGTTGACTTTCACCACGGCAAGGTCGGAGCTGGGATCAGTTCCCACCACAGTTGCCGAAGCTCGAGATCCATCCGAGAAAGTCACGGTGATCTTTCCAGAACTACCAGCATCGGCGACAACATGGTTATTCGTCACGATGTAGCCGTCTTCTCGCAAGACCACCCCGCTACCGGTATCTCCACCAGACTGCGTAGTAACTGCAATCGTGACGACGCTTGGCTCAATCTTCGCGGCTGCGCTTTCCACGGTGCCTGACTCGACCGAGGCTGGACCGACCGTCGAATTAGTGGTGGAGACGGCACCCGTGGAGACAATCCCGTCGTTGGACATGGCTGCACCGGCAACACCTCCGGTGACACCGGCAAGGGCTCCGACGCCGACCACTGCGGCGGTGAGGACCGCGACGGGTCGGCGTCGGAGTAGTGACTGTGTCGGTTGCGGAGCCACCGGGTCCTCGGCCGGTGAATACGGCGGCGGGTAAATGTGAGTCGTCGGCTGTTCAGGGTGGGCAGCCAAGTTGAACTCACTGATGTCGGTCTGATTACCCGTCGCACCCGCATCCGTTTCAGTCATGTAGTGACCATGGCCATGAATCCTGGGATGAGGCTGAGAACCTACTGAGTGGATGCCAAGAAATTGCCAGAAGATTTAGATGTCAATTTCTTGCCGACGCCAGCGGATCGCAGCCTCGATGAAGTCATCAATTTCACCATCAAGCACAGCGGACGTGTTTCCGGTCTCGTGCTCGGTTCGCAGATCCTTGACCATTTGGTAGGGGTGCAGCACGTAGGAACGCATCTGATTACCCCAGGAACCCAAGTTGTCGGTCTTCAACGCGTCGATCTTGGCGCGTTCTTCTTGTCGTTTGACTTCCAAGAGTTTGGCCTGCAACACCGCCATTGCAGTTGCCTTGTTTTGGATCTGGCTGCGTTCGTTCTGGCAACTGACCACGATTCCGGTTGGGATGTGCGTTAAGCGCACTGCGGAGTCAGTGGTGTTCACACCTTGGCCACCTGGCCCTGAGGACCGGTAGACGTCAACTCGAATCTCGTCGTCGGGAATGTCGATGCTGTCGGTGCTCTCGGTGACCGGGATGACCTCGACATCAGCGAACGAGGTCTGGCGACGATTCTGATTGTCGAATGGCGAGATACGGACCAGTCGATGAGTTCCTTGTTCAACGGACAACGTGCCGTAGGCATAGGGCGCCTTCACTGCGAAGGTGGCTGACTTGATGCCCGCTTCTTCGGCGTAACTGGTGTCGTAAACCTCAACCGCCATGCCGTGCCGCTCGCAGTAGCGGGTGTACATGCGTAGCAACATTTCCGCCCAGTCGGCAGCATCCACGCCACCGGCTCCTGAACGAATCGTGACGAGAGCATCGCGTTCGTCATATTCACCGGAGAGTAGGGTTCGAACTTCCATCTCACCGAGCGCCTTGCGCACATCGTCAAGTTCCGACGTGGCATCAGCTAACGCGTCCGCGTCGTCTTCCGCATCGGCAAGTTCGAACATCACGGGTAGGTCATCGACCCGCTGGCGCAGTTGTTCCACTTTGCGAATTTCACTCTGCGCATTGGACAACCGACTAGTGACGTCTTGGGCACGGACTTGGTCGTCCCACAGGTCTGGTGCACTGGCCTGCTGTTCCAGGTCAGCGACATCACGACGAAGCCGATCCAGGTCGACCACAGCCTCGATACTGGTCAGCGTCGTATCCAACTCATTCAACGTTTCGAGAATCTCGGGATCGACCACGGTGAGAGCCTACCGGCACCTGTCGAGGCGTTGACTCAGTCAAATGGGGCAACGCGGATAACTCACTTGCGTCTTCTCCTGCAGAGAAGCGGTTTACTCAAATCTATGGTGAATATTCGTCGGACACGCTTAGCCCAAGTAAGCGCTATTGCTGCAACCTCTGGGGCCATTATTTTTGCGGCTGCTGCACCTGGCTTCAGCCAGCCGCCGAAGGTAACAACCGATCCCACAGAATTGACGTTTAGTTCCCAGACCGTCGGTAGCACCAGTGCCTCACAATCAGTCAAGGCAAACAACCCCTATCCGGGGCCGATTAGCTTCAAAAGCGTCAAGATCACAGGCGCTAACGCCAACCAGTTCTCAATTAAGAACAACGGCTGCAGCGGAGTGGTCGCGAAGGAGTCAACGTGCACGGTGAGTGTCATCTTCCGCCCGACGACTGCTGGCCAGAGCAACGCATCACTGGACTTCGATTATCAGATTCCCTCCGGCCAGCAGCGCTGGTCTCCTGAACCAACCACGATTTCAGTCTCACTCAAAGGCACCGCCACCGCTGCACCCAAGACTTGTCCCCTGACCGTCAAAGGCGCGAGGAGTGCCTCACGGCAGTTGCCGGTTGGCAAGACAGTGACGCTGGTGAAATCCATGAAGACAGTGCGCAACTGTCAGCTACACATCACCAAGACATCGCTTCTGCGTTCTCTTCGTGGCGATATCCGCGCGCCCAAAGTAACCATCAACCAGAAGACTGGAAAGATCACGGCGAAGATTTTCTCACCTAAGTCCACCGTCAAGGTCACAGCTCAAGCAACTGCTAAGAAGTCCCCCTACGAGAAGGACTCTAAAAACTGGAAGCGCACCTGGGAGTAGGGCTACGAACGGAAGGGAGACATTGCGCGAGATGACGCCACCGCCGTCACTGTTGGCTTCGCTCCCACGATGCCGGCGAACGGCAAACTCACCGGAGCGGACAGACGAACGCTAACGGTGTCCGCTGAGCAATCGAACTCAACAACTCGCGCCCGTTTGATCCGAGAATCGACTGATCGCGGAGTCACTCTGCGATCCACTTCCTGACGAGCTTGTCGACAATCAATCATCAATGCCTTGGTGGCATCACCGGTGTATAGCTCCTGCAAGTCAGCAGCTTGAGCTGCGGCCAAAGCAGCCGCATCAGCTTGTGCAGCCAGTGCGGTTCGATGCGAAAAGAGCACCGACGCATCAACCCCAACCATCACCAGCATTGACAGAATCGGGACCAACCCGCAGATCAGCAGCATCACGCTGCCTTCGTCACGGGAAACAGGATGCGTCATGCGCCCGACCTGAATGTGTCCACAACTGCCTCGTGCACACCGCTCACTGGCACGCTGGTCTGCTTGTTACCCGGAACGAACGGCACCTGGACGTGTGCGCTCACGGTGACGCGAACGCGAGTTCCCGGTGCCAGACACGTTCCGTCCAGACAACGCACGCGGACCGAATCGACCACCAACCCTTGATCGGCCAACGCCAACGATGCAGCTTGTCGAGCACGCACTGACGCAGCACTCGAACTGTCTGCAGTAACAAATGCCCGAGTGGCTTCTCTCGCGGCAGTCACCGTGGCCAACGATGCGCGGTGCAGTGACACCAACACCGTTCCCAGCAACGCCAACGGAACGACAACCACGACAACCAGTGCCGTGAACTCGACGATGGCCGAGCCTTCTTCTGCATTCGCTGCAATGCGGGCCCCCAGGCATCGCCTCACGATCCCTCCTGCAACGCATGCGCAGATACCGACATCTGAGTGGGACCAAGCAGTCCGACCAATGGCAGCGTGGCATCCACCGTCACCGTCACGATGTCCATCCCCTGCTGCTGAGAGTGGACGACATGGACATCTTTGACCGTGTTTGCCGCCACGCTCGCCTGTGCGCTCGTCAACGTGCGTTGACGAGCGGATGCGTCCGTACCTCCCACTACTGCAGCTGCCCGGGCTCCTTCCGCTGCCGCAGCAACCAACGTTGACCGCACATGTGCAACCAGACATATCTGGATGACTGCTGCACACACCAGCATGAGCAACGGCACCACGAGGACGAACTCGACCGCAGCAGAGCCCGTATCGTCCTTGGCCGTCACTTGGTGACGCTGTTGATTGCTCGCGAAAGAATCGCGCCCAGTTGGGCATCAGCAATGACCCACAGAGCCGTCACCAATCCAGCGGACATAACTGTCACAAGAACCCAACCGGGTACGTCACCACGATCCGATTCAGCAACTTCATCAGCAGTCAACTGCAGCCGAGCGACGAAACGCTGCGCGCATCGAGTCATCCAATTCATTTCTATTTCCCCCTGAGAGTGATGTTGAGTCCCCGCATGGTTGCGGTGGTTTGTTGAGCTAGCCGCGCATCAGCAAGCCGGCGAATCCTGGGTAGACCGCAACCACAACGACGGTCGGCAGGATGAAGAAGACGACGGGAATCAACGCGAAGATTTCGCGGCGACCCATAGAAGCCATGAGTTGCTGATGACTGGTATCCAGCACGTCAAGTGCCTGCGCACGCAAGACTGCTGCTAGCTGAGTTCCGCGTTCAATAGCCGTCACCATTCCATCCTCGAAC
>JBDHZU010000088.1:0-8410 GCA_039812085.1 Candidatus Nanopelagicales bacterium
GCACTGCGTTGGTATCAGTGGTGTGATGCCTTGGAGCGAGGAATCGCCGCCCACCATGCCGGCATGGTTCCCCTGTTCAAAGAAGTCGTGGAAGAACTGTTCGCTCAAGGGCTCATCAAAGCAGTGTTCGCAACTGAGACCCTGGCATTGGGAATCAACATGCCTGCTCGCACTGTCGTCCTGGAACGTTTGGTGAAGTGGAATGGCAGTGCCCACGTGGATATCACCGCGGGGGAGTACACCCAACTCACCGGCCGAGCAGGGCGACGTGGAATCGACGGGGAAGGTCATGCCGTCACGTTGTGGCATCCGGGAATTGATCCCGTCGCATTGTCTCGTCTGGCTTCTACCCGTACCTACCCGTTGAAGTCGTCGTTCCGTCCGTCCTACAACATGGCAATCAATCTGATCCAACGCATGGGAGTCACTCGATCACAAGAGTTGTTGGAACGTTCCTTCGCTCAGTATCAGGCCGATGCGGGCGTGGCTGGGCTGGCCAATCAGATTCATCGCCAAGAACAAGCTCTTGATGGTTACCGCGAATCGATGCAGTGCCATCTCGGCAATTTTGCTGAATACGCCGAATTACGGGATCGGCTAAATCGACGGGAAAAGCAGCTCTCTAAGTCACGTGGGGCTGCCCGTCGCCAAGATGCCTTCGACCAGTTGCAGGCACTTCAGATCGGCGATGTCATCGGCCTGCCGGTGGGACGTCGTATCCAACCGGCTGTTGTGGTTGATGCCGGTACAGACAACGAGCCGGGCACAAACGATCTGATCCGTCCATTGATTGTCACGCTGGATCGTCGCGCACGACGAATCTCTGAGAAAGATGTCCCTCATGGGGTCACCGTGGCGGGTCGGATGAAACTACCCAAAGGTCCGCTCAAAGCCCGTAGCGCTGTTTGGCGCCGCGACATTGCCGAACGACTTGACCAGGCCAGTCGAGGAATGGAGTTCACCAAACCGGACCGCAGTAATTCCGGTGCGACAGATGATTCCGAGGTACGGCAGCTACGCGAACAACTTCGGTCCCATCCGTGTCATGGATGTCATGACCGGGAGCAACATGCTCGTTGGGCGGATCGTTATCGCGGGCTGGCGAAGGAGACCGATCAACTCAAGCAACGGGTAAACAACCGGACTCACTCTGTCGCTCGCCAATTTGATCGGGTGTGCGCCTTATTGACTGAGTTGGGCTACCTGGAGAAGTCAGACACTAACCAGCAACTTACGGTGACTGAGTCCGGTCGTTTACTTGCCGGGCTATACAGCGATCAGGATCTGCTCGCTGCGGAATGTCTTCGTCGAGGAATTTGGCACGGATTGTCACCGAGTCAGTTAGCTGGTGCGTTGGCTGCGCTTGTGTTCGAGAACCGACGTTCTGACGATGATGAACAACGTGCTCGGCCACGCATTACCGAAGCAGTGACCCAAGCGTTGATTGCACAAGAAGACATTGCGGTGGAACTGGCCGAGCGAGAAGCCCATCATCGATTGGACTTCATCCGCCCGCCAGATTCGGGTTTCAGTCTGGCTGCCTGGCAGTGGGCAGACGGTGACGATCTGGACGAGGTGCTGCGCTCGGCAAATCTGGCGGCGGGGGACTTTGTGCGATGGTCTCGTCAGTTGATCGATCTGTTATCGCAAGTCGCCGTCGCTGCTGGCATGCAGGGAGATAACGAGCTTCGGGATTCAGCTCGAACCGCAGTTGACAGCATTCGACGCGGTGTCATTGCCTACGACTCGGTTGCCTGAGCGTCGTTACTGGACGTGAAGTAGGGGCAAAACTGCGCGTTTGAGCAGCAATCGCCTACAGCAAGGCAGTAACAAAGACGATATGCACTCCATGCGTTCTCTGTTTGTTGCAGGTGCAGCCGTCGCGATAACTATTGCGGGGCTGCCTGGCGTTCATGCCCAAGATGGCACGCCACAGCCACGTCTACAGTCAGGCGCACTACCTGGTGGGGGAAAGTTCACCTTGCCGAAGGTGGGTAAACCACCGTTTCCCGTTCCCACCCGGACCTCTGCGGTGGGGAGCGCGAAACGTCTGACAACAGCCGTTGACCGGTATCCGTCCTACGTTCCACAGAGCACGTGCGATCCCAAGGAACGTGCAGGAATCACTGCCTTCAAGAAACTGCTGCTGGCCAAATACCCGTACACCAGCGATTGGGGATCGGTCCGCAACTGCACGGATGACGGAATTAGTGAGCATCTTGAAGGTCGAGCATTCGACTGGCATGCCGATTCCCGCAACGCTAAATCTTTCGCCGCTGCCGCCAACGTGCTGACCTGGCTGACTGCCAACAACGGCTACTGGGCCAAGCGGCTGGGCATCATGTACATCGGCTACAACCACCGGATCTGGGCGGGTTACCGAGCCAGTGAGGGATGGCGCAAGCTCAACGGAAATCCCCACACTGATCATGTGCACTTCTCGTTCTCATGGAATGGGGCGTACAAGCGCACGTCCTACTGGACGGGTAAAGCCACTTCGGAGGACTACGGTCCGTGCCGGATCTACTCCGGTCAACCAGCGCCGCTGTACACCAAGAAGAACACTCGTGGCTGCGCTGCACCTAAGGCACTGCCGAAGAAGTGGAAGGGCGCCAAGCTCTTGTGGCGAGGCAGCACAGGATCAAACGTAAAGCGCGTTCAAGCAAAGCTGAAGATCGCGCAAAGCGGCTCGTACAACGCGGCGACACAGAATGCCGTCGCCAAGTGGCAGTCTGCGCACCGAATTCCTCGCACAGGTGCAGTTGATGCTCAGACGTGGTTCGCCTTGGGAATGAACAAGAAGTAGGTCACCAACCCAGAGCAGTACTGATCCGTTCAACGCTTGAGGTGAGATTCCACTTTTCGGCGAATACCTGTAATGCCTGCGGATCAGCAGGTTTCGTCGGTAACTGGGCATCAATTGCTGGCAGATCGATGTCTCGAACCACCTGTACGACATTCGTGGCCGCGCCGACGTAGTCAACAGCAGCGATGAGATTTCGCTTCACTGCTGGGCCTGCGGTACACGTTCCATCTTCGATCGCAGCGTAGAGGCCAGCCACGGAACCGTATTTGTCGATCAAAGATGCCGCTGTCTTGTCACCGATACCCTTCACCCCAGGCAGACCATCGGAGGCATCACCGCGCAGCAAGGCGAAGTCGGCGTATTGATCGGCTCCAATGCCGTACCGCTGACGAATTGCGGCATCATCGAGCAACTCGGCGTTCCCTACACCCCGCGCAGCCGTGTAGAGCACCTTGATCGGCTTCTGGTCGTCGATCAACTGGAAGAGGTCACGATCGCCAGTCACCACCACAACAGGAGAGGACGAGGTTGTGGCCAACGTGCCGATGACATCGTCGGCCTCGTATCCCGGCGCACCCAGTCGACAAATACCTAGTAGTTCTAGCGCCTGAACGATGAGGGGAACTTGGGCAGTGAGCAGGTCCGGGACTTCCTCTTGTTCCGTGCCGTCAACCGTGGGAGTCAACCGATGCGCTTTGTAGCTGGGAACGGCATCAACGCGGAATTGTGGCCGCCAGTCGTCGTCCCACGCGGCAACCAGATGGGTAGGAGAGTGGTCAGTCACCAATCGGGCAATGAAGTCCAACAGACCGCGTACCGCATTCACTGGGGTTCCGTCTGGTGCGGTGATCGTTGCGGGCACTCCGAAGAAGGCTCGAAAATACAGTGACGCAGTGTCCAACAACATGACCCGTGGCTGATCTGTCATATGACCCATGGTGGCATCGACGGCTACGCTGCCCAACGTGAGTCCTACTGATAACGCCGCCGAATATTCCCAGCGCCTCGCCGCTGCTGCCGTATCTGCCACTGAGCACGGAGTTGACGTTCTATTTATCAGCCCTGGACCTGATCTGACGTACCTCACGGGATACGACGCGATCCCACTCGAACGCCTCACCTGCCTGGTGCTTCCGAGTGAGGGTGATCCATGCCTGGTGGTGCCGACGTTGGAAGAGGCGGCAGCCGCAGCAAGCCCAATCTCCGCAATGCAATTACCGGTACACGGCTGGCCGGAAACCGCAGATCCTTTTGAATTGGTCGCTTCACTCACACCCGCTGCTGCTAAAACGGCCGCCGTCGATGACCGCATGTGGGCATCAAAGGCACTCGCTTTACAGGCAGCACTACCCAACACCCGACTGGTAGCGGCCGGTGAGGTGATGACGGAACTGCGTATGCGCAAGTCCGCCCGAGAGATCGCTGCCTTGCAAGAAGCCGGTGAAGCCATCGACGATGTGCATCGTCTGGTGCCGGAGCTGCTTCGTCCCGGTCGCACTGAACGAGAAGTGGCAGCCGATATTTCCGATGCAATTCTTCGTGGTCATGCTCGAGTCGACTTCGTCATCGTCGCTAGTGGCCCTAATGGGGCTAGCCCTCACCACGAGTCATCCGACCGGGTACTCGAAGTCGGCGACGCGATTGTGGTCGACATTGGTGGGACGACTGCTGCCGGCTACTGCAGCGACTCCACCCGTACGTACCACTTGGGTCAGCCTGATCCGGAATATGCCGCTGCCTTCGAAGTGCTCCATCAAGCGCAGCAGGAAGCAACCGCAGCCGCTGTCGTCGGTGCGCGTTGCGAAGCAGTTGATGCTGCTGCCCGAGACCGCCTGACCGAAGCAGGTCTGGGGGAGTTGTTCATCCACCGGACCGGGCATGGAATCGGACTGGAAACCCATGAGGAGCCCTACATCGTGGAGGGCAACACGTTGCCTTTGGAGCCGGGTATGGCATTCAGCATCGAACCCGGTTTCTACGACGCTGGCCGCTGGGGGGCGCGAATCGAAGACATCGTCGTGTGTTCAGCCGACGGTCCGATCGTGTGCAACAACACCGACCGAAGCCTGCATATCGTGGACTGTTGATGTCAGTTATCGATCCCGTCCAGCGCGAGCTGCCGGATACCGAGTCACAACAACTCGTTGAGGTGGTGCGGAGTATCCGAGCGCAGGTGCTGGATCACAAAGTGAGTGAGGCTGAACAAAGCTCGACTTTCCCTCGGGATGTTTTCCGCCAACTCGGCGAAATCGGCCTACTCGGGATGCCGTATCCCACTGAGTTCGGCGGTGCACAACTGCCGTACACGGTCTATTTGCAAGTGCTGGAAGAACTCGCTGCCTCCTGGCTAGCCGTTGGGTTGGGAGTCAGTGTGCACACACTCTCTGCCCATCCGATCGCCACTCGTGGCACGGACAAGCAGCAGGAGGAATTACTTCCCGAAATGTTGGGTGGGCAACAGCTCGGGGCGTATTGCCTGAGCGAAGTGGATGCCGGATCAGATGCCGCGGCGCTGACGACAAAAGCAACCAAAACCAGTACTGGGTGGGTGCTCAATGGCACGAAGGCGTGGATCACTCACGGTTCTCAGGCCGACTACTACACCGTCATGGCTCGAACCTCACCTGACGGCAGCCGGGGGATCAGTTGTTTCCACGTACCTGCAGATTGTGTGGGATTGAGCTTCGGTGCACCGGAACGAAAACTCGGTATGCGTGCTTCGACAACAGCGCAAGTCATCCTCACTGACGTGGAGCTAGGCGACGATGCCCTCATCGGCGAACCGGGAAGTGGTTTTTCCATTGCGATGGCAGCTTTGGATTCTGGTCGCCTCGGTATTGCCGCCTGTGCGGTAGGCGTTGCTCAAGCAGCATTAAGCGCCGCACTCGAGTACTGCCGTACGCGTCAACAGTTCGATCAACCCATTGGTGACTTCCAAGGGGTGCGATTCATGTTGGCAGATATGGCAACCGGTGTCGCCAGTGCCCGAGCGCTCTATCTCTCGGCTGCCAGACTCAGAGATCAGGGTTCGCCCTATTCGATGCAAGCAGCCATGGCAAAACTTTCTGCAACTGACATGTGCATGGCAGTCACCACTGATGCAGTCCAACTCTTTGGTGGAGCCGGATATGTCGAGGACCATCCCGTTGAGCGGTTATTCCGGGAAGCCAAGGTGCTGCAGATTGTCGAAGGGACGAATCAGATTCAGCGCCATGTCATCGGGAACCACCTGATGCGATAAGCCCCGGCGCCCGGGATAAGTCCCTCGCCTAAGGCGAGGCGAAAGTGTGAATACCCCAGTTACTCTGCCTAGGTGCGGCGCCGATCCATCCCTTACAACCCGGGACTCGATGGTCTGCGTGCAGTTGCCGTTCTGCTAGTGATGTTCTTCCACGCAGGTGTCACTATTTTCGGTGGTGGATTCCTTGGTGTGGATGTCTTCTTTGCCCTTTCCGGCTTCTTGATCACAACGTTGCTCCTGGCCGAGATAGATCGGTCGGATCGCATCAATTTAGGCAGTTTCTGGAAACGGCGAGCGCTACGTCTACTGCCCGCAATCGGGGCCATGATGTTGGTCGTTCTCGTGGTGCTGCCACTACTGGGCATTCAGTGGCCATCGGCGACTCGCGGCGATGCCGTTGCCACTTTCTTCTACGTCACCAACTGGTGGTTCATTGCACAGAATCAGCCGTACGTCCAAGCCTTCAGCGATCCATCACCGTTTCAACACATGTGGTCGCTCGCCATTGAGGAACAGTTCTATCTCATCTTCCCGTTGATTCTGCTCGCCTTGATCGGCACTTTCGCGTTACGTGGTGGCCGCAGGTCTGTGGGGTATCTCCTGCTCGGGGGCAGCGTTCTCTCTGCTGCCTGGATGGCGATTCTCTTCAGCAATACCGGGGATGTGACCCGGGCGTACTACGGAACCGACACCCGATGTCAGACTCTGCTCCTCGGTTGCGCCGCTGCCTGTCTCGTGTCTGCTCGCCGGAGAGCGCATCCTGATCAATCACTTTTTTCCTCTCGCACAGCAAACGTGGCGGGTATCGCGGGAATTGGTGCGTTACTCGTATTGGCGATGACCGTTCGTGAGTCGACGAATTGGATGTATTACGGCGGCTACTTCTTAGTTGCTGTGTTATCAGTCGCGGTCATCCTGAGTTTGGATACGGGGTTGAAGCAAAGCAATCCACTGTCACGTGGGTTATCACTACACCCCGTGGTATTCATCGGGACGATTTCGTACGGGCTCTACGTCTGGCACTGGCCGCTGTTTCTTGCTTTAAATAGTGAACACACCGGTTTGAACGGCATAGCACTGTTCGCACTGCGCTTCGCCGTCACCTTCGCCGTCGCTATCGCGAGTTGGTATCTACTGGAACAGCCGATGCGCAGTGGTCGGTTACTTGATCGGCTGACCGTTCCCACCAGTTCTCGAGCTTTCGTTGCATTGGCGGGAACAGCCGCAGTCATCGCTGCCATTGCCTTCACAAATTCAGCTCCTCGAGTAGATGACATTTCGCAGCTACAAATCGTCGCTGAACAACTCACTGCCAGTTCTGCACCCCATTCCTCACCTACTTCGCATTCCACATCCACAACTAAATCGAAAGTCACCAACATCCAGTTTGTGGGTGACTCACGACCTTTGAGTTTGTTCGTCGGCGCGCGTGACATCGCCAAACCCGCAGTGAACCTGACAGTCGCAACCCGATTCGGATGCGGAGTTACCCCGATGACTGCCGCAGTAGAGGGGACTCCTGTTCCTCCCATTCAACCTCTGTGTGGACAGTGGGAGAACGCCCGCGCCTACGAGATTGCCATGCAACATCCAACGATTAGCGTGCTGTTCCCGGGAACTTGGGAGCGCTATGACCGCTGGGTAGGGGGCGCGACGGTACCGAGTTCATCCCAAGAATGGCAGGACTTAACTGCTGCCGACTACGGGCGAGTGCTGAAAGAGATGCACGCGCAGACCAACCGCGTTGGAATCGTTTTGGATTCCTGTACCTACCGTCCTGCGCAAGATCTAGGAGGACCTGCGAACGTCGTTCGTGCGACGGCCTACGCTCCCGTCGTCAATTCCTTGACTCGTCGTGATCAACTCAATGCCGCTGCCAGAAAGGCAGCAGCCGACGCTGGATTCCCCGTCACCGTCATCGATATCAATCCTTGGCTATGTCCGCATGGATTCCAACCCACATTGGACGGAGTCAAGCTGCGTACTGACGGTGTTCATTTCACAGTTAAAGGCGCGCAACTTGTGTGGAAGCGGCTGGAACCCGAGCTCCTCAAGATCGGTGCAGAGAAAAACAACTAGGCGCGCCAACTACTGACTGATCGCCAATCGAGCTCGCCGCTTTCTCCAGTAGCGAGCCATCGGTTCCACCAACCGAGCCAACACTGGACCAACAATTGCGGTGAACAGAACGTAGGTAGTGGTGAGCGCCAATAACGAGCTAGATGAGTTGAGCGACACCGCCACGATGCCGGCAATAACCACGCTGAACTCACCACGCGCGACCAACAGAGTGCCCGCACGTAGCATTCCGGTTTCTCCGGCACCGGCGCTGCGGGCAACAAGTCGACCGGTCAGAATCTTGG
>JBDHZU010000089.1:0-8393 GCA_039812085.1 Candidatus Nanopelagicales bacterium
AACCGGTAACCAAATCCGAGTATGTATCGACGTCGATAGTTCATGGAGACCACGCGGACCCCGGTCACGACCTCTTACTCATGTGGGTGCTCGACGTTCCCCTTTGCACGAAGTCGACGAAGTACTGACGTTCACTCGAGAAGTACTTGTACGCAAGGGTCTGCGCCTGGTGGGGCTGATGTTCTATGAAGCCCAGATTGCCGGGGTCGGCGATCGTCCCGCTGGACGCAAGGTGCGGGGTCAGTTCATCCATCTCATGCAGTCAGCCTCCAGTTCCGATCTAGCGGAACGTCGACCATTGATCGTGAACGCCGTCGCACGCGAGCTGGCTGATCGCGGGCGAGCTGAATTGGAGTTCGTGAACTCCGGTGGGACGGGCAGTATCGAACTATCCGCAGCCGACCCCACCGTCACCGAGGTGACAGCAGGCAGCGGCTTCTACGGACCGACCCTGTTCGACGACTACCGTCACTTCTCTGTTCAACCTGCAGCAGCTTTTGGAGTTCCTGTGGTGCGCCGACCCGGACCGGGGTGGGTGACAGTTCTCGGCGGTGGGTACGTGGCGAGCGGGGCTGCCGATTCCTCTCGACTACCCACGCCGTGGCTTCCCGAAGGTTTGTCACTGGACTCTCAGGAGGGCGCGGGAGAAGTGCAAACTCCGCTCAAGGGTCATGCTGCCGACGGCCTGGGAATCGGGGACCTGGTCTGGTTCCGCCCAGCCAAGGCAGGGGAAATGTGCGAGCACTTCAATGAACTGCTGCTGATCCGTGGAGACGAAGTAACTCAGGCGATTCCGACCTACCGCGGTGAAGGAAAGGTCTTCGTCTAACTGGTTACAGCCGGCACGCCAAAATGTCGGTAACCAAGATTCCTCGCCCACCCAGGCTGTACAGCTCATCCATGATTCGGTGAACATCCGTCCGATTGACCATGGCGCGCACTGCGACCCAACCCTCATCCTTCAACGGAGAGATGGTGGGCGATTCCAGCCCCGGGGTTACCGCAGTTGCCTGCTCCAACAGATCCGCTTTGATGTCGTAATCGACCATCACGTACTGGCGAGCGGCAATCACGCCTTCGATTCGACGAACGAATCGGTCCACTGCCTCATTGGAGGTTGCCGCTGCAGGACGCACCAGCAAACCTTCGCTGTGCATCAGTGGTTCACCAATCGTCACGAGTCCGGCTTTGCGCAACGTGGTTCCGGTATCAACGACGTCCGCGACTGCGTCTGCCACACCGAGAGCAACGGCGTTTTCTACTGCTCCGTCAAGTTTGACGATGGTGGCAGAGACCGATTGACGGTCAAGCTCTGCGGCCAGGACTCCGGGATAGCTGGTTGCAATCCGCTTGCCATCGAGTTGGGCAACCGAGGTGTACGACCCATCGGGCACGGCAAGTCGGAAGGTTGATCCGCCAAAACCCAACGCCATGACCTCAGTGGCCGATGCACCGGAATCCACCAGCATGTCTCGACCCGTGATGCCGAGATCAAGTTGCCCCGCACCGACGTATACCGCGATGTCACGCGGCCGTAAGAAGAAGAACTCGGCGTCATTGGCTGCATCCAGCACGTTGAGTTCGTTACCGCCTGCCCCGCGCAAGTAACCGGCCTCGCGCAGCATTGTGCGAGCCGGTTCACCGAGGGCGCCTTTATTCGGCACCGCGATCCGAAGCATGGGGATCATCCTGTCCTGCGAGTACGGGTGATAGCTGGTCGAGTTCAGGCAATCAGAGGTGTCGGTAGACATCCTCTGGCGTGAGATCCAGCGCCAGCATCAAGGTCTGCAGGTGGTAGAGCAGCTGCGAAATCTCCTCCGCAGTGCGCTGGTCACCTTCATATTCGGCTGCCATCCATACCTCGGCAGCCTCTTCAACGATCTTCTTTCCGATGCCGTGCACTCCTGCGTTCACTGCGTCAACAGTGCCCGAACCGGCCTGGTTGCTGGCAACCTTCTCCGTCAGTTCGACGAAGAGCTCGTCAAAGGTTTTCACTGTCCAAATCCTACGGCGCCCTGCGTGCGAGCCTGTGAGCGCAGCACCTGGACGGTGTTCAACGCTGCACTTGCCGCTTCCGCACCCTTGTCTTCGATCGAGTCAGCCAAGCCTGCTCGATCCAATGCTTGCTGCTCGTTATCGGTGGTCAAAATGCCGAATCCGACCGGTGTAGCCGTATCGAGCGCGACACGGGTCAATCCCGTCGTCACGGCATCACTGACATATTCGAAGTGCGGAGTGCCCCCGCGAATGATGACGCCGAGCGCGACGATCGCGTCGTAGTCCGATGCCACACTTGCCGCCACTAGTGGTAGCTCGAATGCACCCGCTACTCGGATCACCGTCACCTGGGCCTGTGCGCCGTTTAGCACGGACAATGCACCGTTGATCAAGCCATCGGAAACGACGGTGTGCCAACGTCCGGCAATCAGCGCAACGCGTGCCTGGTGAGCAAGTTCCAACCCCTCGGTCGGTGCTCCTTCGCCACTCATCGGGCTCCTTCCGCAACGTCGGAATCATCGGTCAATGTGTGACCCATCCGCTGAGCTTTGGTCTGCAGGTATCGGGTGTTGTGTTCATTGCGACCCACTTCAATCCCCACCTGCGATACGACATCAATGCCGTATCCGCGTAATCCATCCACCTTGGCAGGGTTATTCGTCAGCAATCGAATCGTCTGTACACCGAGGTCCGCCAGGATCTGCGCAGCAGTGCCATATTCCCGTGCGTCAGCGGGTAAACCTTGCAGCAGGTTCGCGTCCACTGTGTCTGCACCGTCGTCCTGCAACTCATAGGCACGAATCTTGGGAAGCAGACCGATTCCTCGACCTTCATGCCCTCGCAGGTACACCACGATGCCTCGGCCTTCTTCGCTGATCTGCTGCATCGCAGCATGTAGTTGCGGCCCACAGTCACACCGCAAAGATCCCAAGGCGTCTCCGGTCAGGCACTCGGAGTGGATGCGCACGAGGACATCCTGTCCATCGCCGAGGTCGCCGGCCACCAATGCCAGATGGTCTTGGGCACCCACAATGTCTTGGTAGCCGATGGCTTGGAAGTTGCCGTGGCTGGTAGGCAGATCTGCTGTTGCAACTCGCTCGACATGCGATTCGGTATGACTAATTTGTTCGATCAGATCGGCAATCGACACCAGGACCAAATCATGTTCGTCAGCGAATCGCCGGCAGTCCGGCGCACGCATCATTGTTCCGTCGTCGTTGACCAATTCGCAGATCACACCAGCAGCAGGCAATCCCGCCAAGCGGGCCAGATCCACGGCGGCTTCCGTGTGTCCGGCACGACGCAAGACACCTCCGGGAACGGCCCGCAACGGAAAGACGTGTCCTGGTCGGGTGATCTCGTGCGGTTCGGTCGCCGAATCCACCAGCACACGAATGGTGTGTGCGCGGTCAGACGCTGAGATGCCCGTACTCACTCCATCGCGGGCATCCACACTGACCGAGTAGGCAGTCTGCTTCTTGTCCTCGTTGACAAAGGTCATCGGCGGAAGTTTGAGCCGGTCGAGATCTGGACCAGTCATCGGCACACACACAACGCCACTGGTGTGACGGATCATGAACGCCACAAGTTCAGGGGTTGCCCGGCTAGCCGCGAAGATCAGGTCGCCTTCGTTCTCACGATCTTCGTCATCGACGACGACGACAGGTTTACCTTCAGCAATGGCCGAGATCGCGGCTGGGATCGGATCCAGCAAAGCGCCTGGTTCACGAGCGGCGGCGTTCTGCGGCTCCTGCTGATCTTTGGCAGGGGTCGGGTTCGGGTCGTCGTTGACGAGTTCTTCCGCTGGGATCACGCCGAACCCCTCTCTGTGAGCAGTCGTTGAACGTATTTCGCAATGACATCAGTTTCCAGATTGACCTGTTCACCGGGCTGGCGATGACCCAACGTTGTCATCGCCAACGTTTCGGGAATGAGCGATACCTCTAACCAGTGTGAGTCATCGACTCCGGTGACCGTCAGGGAGATTCCATCAATCGTGATGGAGCCCTTCTCCACGATCTGTGCGGCTAAGGATTTCGGGAAGCTGATTCGCACGACTTCCCAACGGTCGCCCGGAGTACGGGATACGACCTGACCGACGGCATCCACGTGTCCACTGACGATGTGTCCACCCAGGCGCCCGTTCGCCAGCATCGCTCGTTCCAGGTTGACCCGATCACCGGCACGCTTGGTGCCAAGCGTCGAACGGTGCAGGGTTTCCGGCATGACATCCGCAGTGAATCCGTTGGCGTTATGTTCCACGACGGTCAAGCACACGCCATCCACACTGATCGAACACCCGGTGACCGCATCTTCGGTCACGGTGGTTGCAGCAACGGTGATCCGTGCCGAATCGGCAAGTTCGACTAGCTCCTCGATCTCGCCGAGTTCTTCCACAATTCCGGTGAACATTCGCTACACCCTCACGTCTATCCGCACGTCGTCGCCGATCCGCTCGACGGACTCGGTCGTCAATCGCAACGCTTCACCCATCGTGGAGATTCCGAGATCGTCCACCACCGTTGCACCAGCTCCGAGTACCACCGGGGCGATATACCACCGGATGCGGTCAACTAAGCCTTCTCGAAGGAATGCCGTCACCAGGCCGGGACCGGCTTCCACCATCACATGACGCATCCCTTCGGCATACAGCGATGCCAACACAACATGTAGGTCCCGAGTAGCAAGAACTCTGGTAGGTGCGGAATCGTCCAAGATGCGAGCATCGTCGGGAATGGCCTGCTCTCCCACCACGATTCGAACCGGTTGACGATTCGCTGCCCGACGACGATCGGTCAACTGAGGATCGTCAGCCAACACAGTTCCGGTACCGGTAATAACGGCATCGACGCGGCCACGTAGTTCATGGACGTCATCACGTGCGGCTGCCCCAGTTATCCATCGACTACTGCCGTCAGCGGCAGCAACGCGTCCATCCAAGGTGGTGGCTGTTTTGACGGTGACAAATGGTCGTTGTCGTTCGACGGCCGTCATCCATTCCAGATTCAAGGCGGCAGCTTCGGCGGCCAGGATTCCGGTATGTACCGCAATACCGGCGGCACGCAATCGATCAGCTCCCCCACCGGCCTGCGGATTGGGGTCGTCACAGGCATAGACGACTCGCTTCACCCCGGCGGCAATGAGAACTTCCGTGCAGGGACCGGTACGCCCGGTGTGATTGCAGGGTTCCAAAGTGACGACTGCGGTCGCGCCTTCCGCATTGCCACCAGCAGCAGATAGCGCGGCTACTTCGGCGTGGTCGGTTCCTACCCCTCGGTGGTATCCCTCACCCAGCAAAGCTCCGTTGTCGTCGATCAGAACGCAACCCACCCGTGGGTTTGCTCCAGTGAGGTAGGGCACGGTGGCCGCAAGTTCGATCGCACGGCGCATCACCGGAACGAAGTCCTCAGGAGAGCGCATCGAACAATTGTCCCAAACCCTTTGCCGGACACCGTTCGATCCCTCGACGAATGCCGATCACCTCGGTCACATGGACAGATCAGTGGCAGTGGCGGCTGCTTCTCGGATGGATTCGATGGCCGCAATCGGATCATCAGCGCCGTACACGCTGGAACCTGCCACGAAGACATTTGCGCCTGCTTCTGCAGCCTGCACCGCTGTCTTGCGATCGATTCCGCCATCTACTTGCAACCAAATGTCGCTGTCCCGACCGATGAGTTCGCGGGTACGACGAATCTTGTGGGTCATCGATTCGATAAACGACTGGCCCCCAAATCCGGGTTCCACCGTCATGATCAGAACCATGTCGAGTTCGTCCAAGATGTCTGCGTACGGCTCGATGGCAGTCGCAGGGCGCAATGCCATTCCGGCACGAGCACCGAGCTTTCGCAGATTGCGCGCCAGTCGGACAGGCGCAGTGGCAGCCTCAACGTGGAACGTCACCGAACCCGCTCCTGCTTCGGCATAACCGGGGGCCCACCGATCCGGGTCTTCGATCATGAGGTGGCAATCAATGGGGGTGGTAACGGTTTTGACCAGTGACTCGACAACCGGCAACCCCAACGTCAGATTGGGCACGAAGTGGTTATCCATCACGTCAACGTGCAACCAATCGGCAGCCGGTGAGACGGCTTCACAATCAGCGGCCAGGTCAGCAAAGTTGGCGGACAGAATGCTCGGTGAGATCTGAGGTTCCACGACCTGAACGCTACCGTCGATTGGCGGTCAACGGCGACGTAGCAGCGCGAAGAACATCCCATCCGTCCCATGACGGTGTGGCCAGAGACGCACCCACGGTGAGTCAGAACGGCTGCTGCCGGGAATATCAGCGAACAACGGTGCCGCATCGACGACCTCGAGGTCGTCTCGTTTTGCCCGAACCGATTCGACCAGCATCGTGGTTTCGGCAATGTGTGGCGAACAGGTGGCGTAACCAACCAACCCACCGGGACGGGCAGTGTCCAGCGCACTGTTGAGCAATTCGGCTTGCAGGACTGTCAACGGGTTGACGTCCCGCGCAGTGCGCCTCCAACGAAGTTCTGGGCGCCGCCGTAACACCCCTAGTCCAGTGCATGGTGCGTCCAACAAGATCCGGTCGGCACCTGCGGGCACTTGGCCGAATCGGGCATCGCCCACCACAACTCCGTCAAATCCCGGGGCGTCTCCCACCGCTTGGCCCACCAAAGCGGCCCGGTGAGCGTGCAGTTCCACCCCCGTCACACTGGCATCTCGTGCTGCTGCCAGTGCCGCCATCAGGGCGGTCTTTCCCCCTGGCCCGGCACACAGATCCACCCAACGGCGATCAGCGCCCTCAAGAGACGCCTCAGTCAGTGCTCGGACTATCAGTTGGGACCCTTCGTCTTGAACTCCTGCCCGACTCTGCCGAACAGCGGGTAGCGCACCCGGCCCACCCGGCGGGGCAATCACTGCCCACGGCGACCATCGCCCAGGGCGACCTCCAGCTTCCAGTAATTCCTCGACTGTGCAGCGACCAGGCCGGGCAGCCAAAGTGACCACGGGCGCGGTGTTGTTGGTCTCAAGCAGCGCATCCAGTTCGTCGGCAGCGTCGGCACCCAGCGCATCACGCAGTGCGCTGATGATCCATTTGGGATGGCTGTAGACAACACTGCGATAGCCATCGGGATCTGTCGATGAATCAGGCGCGACGCGGGTAATCCAGGTCGCTCGATCAGCCTCACTGATTCGTCGCATGACGGCGTTGACCAGACCAACAGGTTGTTCACCGGCGACGCTTCGGGCCAGATCGACAGAGGTAGCGACGGCAGCATGTGTGGCCGTGGACATTTCAAGCAGTTGGTAGGCCCCGAGCCGTAAGACGTCGAGGACTCGTGGATCCAATCGGTCGACCTCTCGCTTTGCGGCATCAGCGATCACACTGTCCAGCAAGAGCCGCATCCGCAAACTGCCGTAAACCAGTTCAGTGGCAAAAGCCGCTTGCTGGGTATCCAAGCGGGCATCGGCAAAGATTTGTTGCGCCGCGAGATTGGCGTAGGCGTCTTGAGACCCGACCTCGTGCAACGTGTCGTAAGCGGCCCGACGTGCGGCATCAACCGCTGGTGGACGCCTGCGGTCTCGTCGAGGGTTGACTGGTGGGCGGCGGGGGCGACGATCCCGACGTTCACTCATGTAAAGCGAGCCTCGTCGTCAAGTCGTCGTCCACGGAACCAGTCAACGGCGGGCATAGAACGTTTACCCGGCGGAACGATGTTGCCGAGTAACACCGGTGTACTACCAGTTCCGACATGAACAGTTCGTTTGGCGACCGCAATATGTCCCGGTGCCAAGTCAGGGCCTTGTTGGTCGACGGTGACGGGTTCGATGCGGACTCGTTGGTCATCAAGCATCGTCCAGGCACCCGGCAGGGTGGTGAGGGCACGAACCATGCGATCAATGGCGATGGCTGGATCAGTCCAGTCAACGCGTGCCTGATCGGTCGTGATCTTTGGCGCCACGGTGATGCCGTCGGTTGCTTGTGGTTGCGGCTGCAGCGACCCGTCCGCAATACCGTCCATGGTTTTGACCAACAGACCTGCACCATCACGAGCGAGCTCACCCAACAGACTGGTTCCGGTGTCTTCGCTCGCGATCGTTCGCGTCATCACCCCGAAGACCGGTCCGGTATCCAAACCAGCCTCGATCCGGAAGGTGGATGCTCCGGTCACATCGTCTCCTCGCCAAATGGCGAACTGCACCGGTGCTGCCCCACGCCAGGCAGGGAGGACTGAGAAGTGCAGGTTGATCCATCCATGTTGCGGAATATCCAGTAGTTCCTGCGGCAATAAAGCGCCATAAGCGACCACAGCGACTGCATCCAACTGCAGTTCGCGCAAACGCGCAACGAACTGTTCATCGCGCACTGATGCAGGTTTGAGAACTTCCAACCCAGCCTCGGTCGCAATATCGGCGACAGGGCT
>JBDHZU010000090.1:0-8365 GCA_039812085.1 Candidatus Nanopelagicales bacterium
ACGATGTCGGTAGCAAGTTTGTCGCTCGCAGCAGACGCGGCAGCTCGGGCAGCCTGCATCGCGGTCTGAGTTGCTGTCACCGTTCCACTCTCCCACACACTCAGGACTTGGAACTGGTGCTCGCGCTGGCAGTCTGCGGGTTCAACGCACCCGCACCAATAACCACACTTGCCTGCACACCAACACATCGTTCAGGGGCTACCTGAATGGCGCTATCTGGTTGTTTCAACGCTGCGGCAGCCTGGTGTCCATAGGTGGCAATGTGCGCCTTATCCGCCACATAGACCGTGATTTTGTTCGTCTTGTCCACAACACCACCCCAGGCGAAGTCGAAGTCTGCCGACTGTAGATCGCTTTGCGCAGCGACGAGGTCCGCTTGGCTTGCTTCTCCGCTGTACATCCGGATACGTGGATTGACCTTGTCATCAGTCAGATCAAATTGGGAACGAGCAAACGATTCCTTCACGATGACCAACATCGGCGCAGGATCGACCACGAATTGCGGCGCGGCAGGTTTTCCTGTCTGAGTCGCCGGAACAACTTGACTGTGAGCAGCGGAACGAGCGACGGCCGTTTGATAGCCAAGCAGAGTGTTGGCGATGTCATCTGGGGAGATTGAGATTCGCGAGCTAGAGCCCAGACTTCCCACCGTGCTGCGGACACGATCACTATTGCCGGGCAGGCGAAGGATGATCTGCGACCACACTTCGTTGAAGCGCTGCATCCGTTCGGATGCATTGATCGAATCGGTCACCACGTATTCGGCAGCAGCGGGCCCGTAGAGCCGTCGCTTTCCCGGTTTAGCCAAAGTCTCCTTTGCCCCACCGGGTTTGCCATCGGCATCGTGAACCAGTGGCTTGTCCAGCGTGACAGTGACCCCACCGATCGAATCAACCAGTGCGGCAAAGGCCAGTCGATCCATCACCCAGCCACCAGCGATGTCGATCCCCAGATTGTTGCTCAGCATCGAGGTGGTTTCAGCGGGATCGAGCTTGCCCGCAGTCGCCAAGGGCACTGTGCCAGCGCTATCGATATCAACCACAAGACCTGGTTGGACCGACAGCCATGATCCCGCATCTGGATTCGTCTGTGCGCCCATGACGGCAGCACCCACGATGGATCCCGCATCGTTGCGCACGGCGATAAGCAGGGTGGATTGCGCGGGCTTCGAACTTTGCGACGGATCGGCTGTCGGGGTGACGTCCATCGCCGGTTGCGCACGCACAAGCAGCGCAATGACAATCGCAACAGCTGCAATCGCAAGCAGTCCGATGCCGACAACGAGACGGCGACTCATGCTTTATCCCCCACTTGGTACAGCCTGGCTTCTTCAATCACATCAATCACCGCAGCCGGCGTCAGGTAGTCGATGCTGCGGCCTTGCGCGACTCGCTCCCGCAGGTCGCTGGACGATATTGCCATTGGAGTCACCGGCTGCTCGATGATCTGCTCGCTTGGCAAGTCGCCCAGTCGACTCGTGGTGAGTTCATGCCCCGGTCGAGTCATCGCAACGATGGTCGCGAGTTGGAAGACCCGCTCTGGTTCTCGCCACGTATCCAACCGAGCGACCGCATCGGCTCCTAGCAGAAGAAAGTATTCGTCAGCCGCCGAGTCAGCAGTAAGTTTCGTCAACGTATCCACCGTGTAGGTGGGGCCACTACGGTCGAGTTCGCAACGATCTGGGATCAGACGTTCGTTGCCGTCCACCGCCGCGAGCAGCATCTCCCAGCGAAGCTGGCCATCCGTGATTGTTCGGTTGGCCTTCTGCCATGGTTGACCGGCGGGAATCAAGTGAACGGCATCAAGAGTTAGCGCATCTGCAACATCGAGCGCAGCACGCAGATGTCCGTGATGGATGGGGTCAAACGTTCCACCCAGAATTCCGATCCGCTGCACGAGAGAACCTTATGTCCCCCGTCGGAATGACCAATCAGCGGTCGATATTCATACGCGTGACGAGGAACAGCATGATCGCCAGGGTCGCGAAGGCGAAGATGCCATAACCATTGGGCGTCGTGAAGTGTTCGATGTTGCCGGGGACGGTATCCGTTGCAGACGCACCACCGGGAAGGTGGCCGTTAACAACCTCAGAGTCTTGTGTGTGCGTAACGACAAATGCCAGCAGCTGTCCAAACATGTTCCGGACTGTAGCGCGCGAAACCTACTGGCGCACGTGACCGGCACCCGTCACGACGTATTTCGTGCTGGTGATTTCGGCCAGACCCATCGGTCCACGGGCATGCAGCTTCTGGGTGGAGATCCCAATTTCGGCTCCAAAACCGAATTCGCTGCCATCGGTGAAGCGGGTCGAGGCATTCACCATCACCACTGCAGAGTCCACTCGATCAGTGAACTCGTTGATCGCAGAAGCAGAATCAGACACGATCGCTTCGGTATGCCCGGTGGACCAGCGACGAATGTGCGAAACGGCACTGGGCAGGTCTTCGACCACCCCGACAGCCAGATCCAGCGAGTAATACTCCGCGGCCCAGTCCTCGTCAGTCACTGCCACCACATCGACGCCGGATTCCTTGCCCGCCTGCTCAACCTCATGGTCACCGTGCACGATGACCCCCGCACGGTTCAGTTCCGGCAATAGCTTGGCCAAGAACTCACCGGCGACCGTTCGGTGAACCAGCACGCTCTCTGCGGCGTTGCACACGCTGTAACGCTGCGTCTTAGCATTCATCACGATCGTGACAGCCTGATCGAGGTCAGCATCGGCATCGACGTAAACGTGACAGTTGCCCACGCCTGTCTCGATCACCGGAACTGTGGAGTTCTCCACCACTGAAGTGATCAGTGAGGCGCCACCGCGCGGAATGATGAGATCCACCAAGCCGCGTGCAGTAAGTAATTCGTTCACGGATTCATGACTTGTTCCGGGCACCAAGTTGATGGCGTCCACCGGAACGGATGTGTCGGCTAATGCATCACGCATCACGGCGACGAGTTCGGTATTCGTGGCGAATGCCGAACTCGATCCACGAAGCAACGCCGAGCTTCCGGCCTTGACTGCCAGGACAGCGGCATCCACGGTGACGTTGGGACGGGCCTCGTAGATCATCCCGATCACACCCATGGGGACGCGTCGCTGCTCCACTCGTAGGCCGTTGTCGAGTGTGTAGCCACGCACGATCTCTCCGATGGGATCGGGTAGCTCGGCAACCTCTGCAGCAGCTTGTGCGATCGCGGCGATGCGCTGCTTATCCAACGTCAATCGGTCGATCAAGGCTTCGCTGGTCCCGTTCTCACGAGCAACAGACAGGTCAACCGCGTTGGCTTCCACGATTCGGTCAGCATGTTCGACCAGCGCTTCGGCAATAGCCAGCAGAGCCGCATCCTTGTCCGCGCGCGTCAAGACGGCCAATTCGGCACTGGCATCCCGGGCGCGCTGCGCGATCTGTGAGAAGGAGGCGGTCATCGGTCTAGTTTACGTCGCTACTGGACAGCACCACGAGATCATCGCGATGGATCAACTCACGCTGGTATCCCGGACCGAGTTCATCTGCTAGTTCCGCCGTCTTACGGCCAAGTAACTGCGGCACCTCTTGGGCGTCGAAACTACAGAAGCCGCGGGCAATCACCTGGTTATCGGGTCCGACGAGGTCCACCACGTCCCCGGCGGAGAAATCGCCTTCCACTCCGACTACTCCCGCTGGCAGCAGGGAGGCTTGTCCCGCACCGATAGCGCGGGCTGCACCTGCATCGAGGAGCAGCCGTCCACGCACGTCCGACGCATGCGCCAGCCACCATCCGCGACGGTTCCGTTGCTGTTGCGCCGGGGAAAAGACCGTTCCGACTGACTGACCTGCGAGAGCATCGGCAGCGTGCGCGGCAGAGGTCACCAGCACGGGAATCCCTGCTTCGTTGGCAATCGCGGCAGCATCTACCTTGGTCCGCATTCCACCGCTACCCACTCGGGTAGATGTCCCGGCGATGTTCAACGATTTGAGTTCATCGATGTCATCCACTTGCCGGATCACTACGGCCTGCGGATCTGCCGGTGGGCGGTCGTAGAGTCCGTCCACATCACTCAGCAGGACAAGAGCATCGGCCCCGACAAGATGAGCGACAAGGGCAGCCAAACGATCGTTATCGCCGAACCGCAGTTCGTCAGTGGCAACGGTGTCGTTCTCATTCACTACCGGCACAACGGACAAGTTGAGCAGTCGGTTGAAAGTGTGTTCGGCATTGCGGTGATGTGCCCGACGAGCGAAGTCGTCACTGGTTAACAACACCTGTCCGGCGACAAGTCCATGGGCTGCGAAACCAGCCGAGTAGGCCGCCATCAATGCACCTTGGCCAACACTGGCGGCAGCTTGAGCCGTGGGCACATCCGTCGGACGAGAATCGAGTCCCAGCGGACCGATACCGGCAGCAATCGCGCCGCTAGACACCAAGATGATCTGTCGCCCGTCAGAGCTGTTAATGGACTCACTGATCACGGCGACCAGTGCGGACACTCGATCAAGGTCGATGTGTCCATCCGGTGTGGTGAGCGATGAACTGCCGACCTTGACCACGACTCGGCGCGCATCGGCAAATACCGATCGGTCGAAGTCGCTGCTCACCATTGCTCCAACCGTCGGTCCGTTCCTCGTGGCGAACCGTCGCCACCTGCTCCCGCGATGACTGCTGGGTGCCAGTCAAAGATGACCTCATCACCAGGTTCACCGATATACACAGTGACACCTGGTTGGGCACCGAGGCGCAGTAATTCTTCCTCCACGCCCAGTCGTGCCAGTCGATCGGCCAAGTAACCGACAGCTTCTTCGTTGCTGAAGTCGGTCTGCCGTACCCAACGACGTGGCCGATCACCCAAGACGCGGAATCCTTCGGCGTAAGGCTGGACCTGAAATCCGGAATCATCGACGGCTTGCGGACGAATCCGAACGATTGGCGCAGGTTCAATCTGCGACTCACGTTCCTTACGGTCAGCCGCGACAACTTCAGCCATTGCAAACGTCAGCTCTCGAAGGCCGAGATGAGCAACCGTAGAAATCCGATAGACCGGCCATCCGCGTGCCTCAATGTCTGGGGTGACCAGATCCGCCAACTCCTGCGCTTCTGGGATATCGCATTTGTTCAATGCCACCAGGCGTACTCGATCTTCCACACCGCCGTAGGCAGCCAGCTCTGCCTCGATCGCATCAATGTCACTCAATGGGTCTCGATCAGGCTCAAGGGTGGCGCAATCAACGACGTGGACGATGACTGAGCAACGGGAAATATGTCGGAGGAACTCCAAGCCCAGGCCGCGACCCTCGCTGGCACCGGGAATAAGCCCGGGCACATCTGCCACGGTAAAGGTCTGCGACCCAGCGGAGACAACTCCCAGGTTCGGAATCAAAGTGGTGAAGGGGTAGTCCGCAACTTTGGGCCGAGCAGCACTGATGACAGAGATCAGACTAGATTTTCCTGCTGACGGAAATCCGACGAGGGCCACATCGGCCAGGGTGCGTAGCTCTAGATTGATTTCACGTTCTTCGCCAGCCTCGCCCAAGAGTGCGAATCCGGGGGCTTTGCGTCGCTGACTCGCTAGTGCGGCATTCCCTAGACCACCTCGACCACCTGCTGCGACAACAACTCGTCGTCCAGCCTCATCCAGGTCAGCAATGACATCCCCCGCATCATTGGTGACAACGGTTCCCACTGGAACAGTGATCACGACGTCGTCAGCATCTGCCCCAGAACGGTTGTCACCCTTGCCAGGAGCACCATTACCCGCCGTGCGATGAGGCCGTCGGTGAAGTTCCAGCAGCGTGCTGGTGCCGTGATCAGCAACCAGGACGACGTCGCCGCCACGACCACCATTGCCCCCATCGGGACCACCCAGTGGTTTGAACTTCTCGCGGTGAACCGAGGCGCATCCGTTACCGCCATCGCCAGCTTTGGCGAACAGATGGGTTGTGTCGACAAAAGTCGTCATAACGGCAACCTAGTGTTCTGAGCCCTTGTGAGGGGTGTGGATTCCGGCCACGCTCCATCGTCAAAAACAGCAGCCCAGCTAGTACTGATGTGCCCGACGTCGACCGCCCAGCGACCCATCCGGGCCAGATAGGCGGTGACAAGGGTGCCTGTAGGGCCAAGCGAGACGAGGAATAGCTGCTCCGGGTCTTCCCTCTCCAGTTCCTCCATAAGTCGCGGTAAATCTGCGTATGCGTTCACTGCTTCCGAGTAGACGTACCGACTCTCTTGGATGTTGTCGAACAGAGGATCGATGAGCGCAAACCGGGATTCACGACCTGTCACCACGCATACCCGCTGATCGGCCCAGAGCTCACGCCACATGTCGACACCAGATTCACCAAACTGTTCAAAGAAGATGGGACGAGAAACGTGTGAGCACCCGTAAGTAAGGTCCGCGCGCAGCAGTGGTTTGAGATCCGGCCAGACATCCATCAGCACACCTGACCAATGCAGGTCGTGGTAGACAAACGGGAACCCAAGCATCAACACCTCAGGGTCGTAATCGGAAAACAGCAAGACGTCACGCAAGTCATCTGCCAGGCCTGGAGAGGATGGCTGGAAACTCAAGTTGTATTCCGGGCGCAACATCATCCGGAATTCACCATCGCCAAACCGCGTGAAGCTAATCCGCTCGGAAACTAAGACCTTCATGGTCTGCTCCAGCGACAGACGGTGGTCATTGCAGAAGGAGCTAACTTCTGAGTGTGTCTGTGAGGCTAAAGCAGACCTGATCACATCGAGATACTTGCGCTGTTGCTGCAACTCCCAGCGAATATCCCGAAGCGCTTTTCGGTCATCAGCCAACCGGGCCTGTTCCTCCGCGAGCTGAGCCTGCTGCTGCTCAACCTGCCTGGCTTTTTCCTCAAATTCCCGGGCACGCACGTCCGCACGGCGCTTGGAAGGGAGCCACAACCTATTGCTCACGGAGTCATCACCACACTGCGGATCGGAGCGACCCAGCAGCGCTGAGATTAACTAGTCGGCGTCGGTGGCAGTGACGTTGACGACCTTGCGGCCGCGCTTGGTACCGAAGTCGACGGTGCCTTCCACGAGCGCGAAGAGTGTGTCGTCGCCGCCGCGACCGACGTTGGCACCCGGATGGAAGTGAGTGCCGTGCTGGCGGACGATGATCTCGCCAGCGTTAACCAGTTGACCGCCGAAGCGCTTCACGCCAAGGCGTTGCGCGTTGGAGTCACGACCGTTACGGGTGCTCGCTGCACCTTTCTTATGTGCCATTTCGAGGTTCCTACCTAGCCGATTGCCGTGACTTTGACAGTGGTCAGTGCTTGACGATGACCTTGACGCTTGCGGTAGCCGGTCTTGTTCTTGTACTTGCCGACCTCAACCTTGGGGCCCTTGCCGTGCTCAACGATCTCAGCGGTGACCGTGAACTTTTCCAGCGCGCTGGCATCGTGGGTCACCGTCTCGCCGTCAACGACGAGCAGCGTCGGCAAGGTCACGCTTGAACCTGGCTCGCCCTCAACTCGGTTGAGTTCGATAACGTCGCCAACGGCAACCTTTTCTTGCCGTCCACCGGCGCGGACAATCGCGTACACGATGTGCTCCCTGACTGGTTGTACTGAAGAAGTTAGTTCTGGTGCTTAGCGCTTCCAGGATGAATCACTGAATATGGCGCAGGCACCGACCATCCAGTCTACGTCATGCCCTTACAGAGCGCGACATCGCCCACGTCACATTTTTGTGATCAGTCGACCTCGTCGCCCGGGTCACCTGCGGCCGTCTCCGCTGCACGTTCAGCAGCATCGTCAGTCATCGAGGAATCATCCGCCGCTGAATCTGGCGTCTGGGGCGATTCTGCTGACGTTTCAGCCGAATCCTCATTGTCGGCAGGCTCAGCCGAGGGCGCGCCGGGAACTGGTGCACCAGCAGGCGGAGCTCCTGGAATCGGACCAGTTGGCCGACGACGGCGAGATCCATTGCCGTCGCCACTCGGCGGATCAACCGGTTCAAGATGGACCTTGACACCTCGCCCGTTACAGCAATCACACGGTTCGCTGAAGGTGTCCAGCAAACCTTGGCCGATTCGCTTGCGCGTCATCTGGACCAAACCAAGCGAGGTGACCTCGGCAACTTGGTGCTTGGTCCGGTCACGGCCCAGACACTCCAGCAATCGACGCAGCACCAGGTCACGGTTGCTTTCCAGCACCATGTCGATGAAGTCGACCACGATGATTCCGCCGATATCGCGCAACCGGAGTTGGCGCACGATCTCCTCAGCGGCTTCCAGGTTGTTGCGGGTGACGGTCTCTTCCAGGTTTCCGCCTTGACCGGTGAACTTGCCGGTGTTGACATCGATCACCGTCATGGCTTCGGTGTGGTCGATGACCAAAGAGCCACCTGAGGGCAACCAGACCTTGCGGTCCAACGCCTT
>JBDHZU010000091.1:0-8205 GCA_039812085.1 Candidatus Nanopelagicales bacterium
GCTTGGTGACACCTTCCAGTTGATCGTCTACCAAGAGCAAGTCATGGCGATTGCACAGAAACTGGCCGGGTACAGCCTGGGCAAAGCCGATCTGTTGCGTCGAGCCATGGGTAAGAAGAAAAAGGAAATCCTGGACAAGGAGTTCGAGCCGTTCCGCGATGGCATGCTCGCCAACGGCTATTCCGACGCCGCGATTACCGCCTTGTGGGAAGTCCTCGTTCCATTCTCTGACTACGCCTTCAACAAAGCGCATACCGCCGGGTACGGACTGGTCTCCTACTGGACCGCCTATCTCAAGGCGAATTACCCAGCCGAATACATGGCAGCGCTGCTGACCAGCGTCAAAGACGATAAAGACAAGAGCGCCATCTACCTGGCTGAAGCCCGCCACATGGGTATCCAGGTGCTCCCACCGGATGTCAACGAATCAGACTTCAACTTCAGCGCGACCGGTGCAGACGTGCGGTTCGGTCTATCTGCGATCCGCAACGTAGGCGGAAACGTCGTCGAGGGCATCATCGCTGCCCGCCGTTCCCATGGTCGATTTACCGACTTCGCGGATTTCCTACAGAAGGTTGATGTCTCGGTCTGCAACAAACGCGTCGTTGAATCGCTGATCAAAGCCGGAGCCTTCGATTCGCTCGGACACTCACGTCGTGGACTGATCGCTATCCACGTCGAAGCAGTCGATTCCGTGGTGGAAACCAAGCGCAACGAATCCATCGGCCAATACGACTTGTTCGCTACCACCAGCGAAGACGAATCGGCCACCCCGCTGCTCGGTATCGATCTGACGAACTTGCCCAGCGGCGAGTGGGAAAAGTCGATGCTGCTCAACTTCGAGCGACAAATGCTTGGTCTCTACGTTTCTGACCATCCCCTCAACGGCATGGAGCATGCCTTGAGTAAGGCAGTTGACCAACAGATCTCCTGGCTGCACACCGACGACGCGACGGACGGGAAAGTCGTCACTATTGGTGGATTGGTGACCTCAGTGGTCCGCAAGGTGACCAAGAACGGGGACCCGTGGGCAATCGTTTCGATTGAAGACCTGGGTGCCTCCATCGATGTCATGGTCTTCCCGAAGGTCTACTCCTTACTCGGCTCGTACTGCTCGCAGGACGCGATCCTCGCCATCAAGGGGCGAGTCGACAAGCGCGACGAGAACGAGATGAAGTTCATCGCGATGGATATCTCGATGCCGGATCTTGCCGGTGCCAGCGAAGGCCCGGTCGTGGTGACGGTGGCTGCTAACCGAATCGTTGCTCCCGTCGTATCTCGGATGAAAGAAATCCTCCTGACCCATCCGGGCACGACTGAGGTTCGCTTGCAGGTGAAGAACGGTTCCCGCACGACGGTGCTGCGTCTGGATGACGGTGCTCGAGTCAGTCCAGGTCCCGGGTTGTTCGCGGACCTCAAGGAATTGCTCGGAGCAAATTGCCTGACTGAAGGCGCGGGTAGTCGTTCCTCACAGGGAAGCTGACGCATGTCCGCCGATCCCGAAGTGCCGGTACTGCACGATCTGACGATTGAGCCCGTTCCCCCTCGGTGGACCCGTGACGATTCCCAGGCGCTGGCATGGTTACTGCTTCTGTCGGCGCTCGTTGGAGTAATTGGTGGCGTGATCTGGGGACTTATCGCGCCACGTCCCGAACTTGTGGTCACCAAGGACGGCGTAGCTGCCAGCTTGTACAGCGAGGTATTTGCTGCCGCCGATCTCACTTTCATCATCATCATGGCGATTCTGGGTATTGCACTGACCCTGCTGGGCCTATGGCTTTTTCGGCGAGCAGCCCTTGGTATCACTGTGGGTCTGCTCCTGGGGGGTGTCGTCGGCTCGGCAGTTGCCCGACGAATAGGAGAGAGCATCGGGCCTCAGTTCGAGCTCGACGGGACGGTCCAGTCCGGTGGGCGAGCTGTTGGTGCCACTTTCGCGGGGCCGTTGTCTTTACACATGGGTTCTGCGTTGTTGGTGTGGTCATTCCTAGCCGCGATCATCGTCGCGTTCGAGATGTATCGCCGCGAACGTGCGACCGGGCGGGAAGAACAGCGTGTGAGACAGCAATCTGGCGAAGGCTCAGTGGCGTAACCCTCAGAGGTATCGAACGATCGGGGCCGTACGGGCACCGGTCACGTTCACCAGATCCTGACTGGACAACTCGATCGCATAGCCAGGGCGTCCAGCAGCGACGAACACCGTCTGATGGTCGAAGACGCTGATGTCGATGAGCACATCGGTTTCTTCGGGCAGTGCCAGCACGCTGCGGGAGTCATCCTTTTCCCCGGTGAATTTGGCTGCACGTTTATCGCTGGCGAACTCCGCGTGATCGCGACCCACACTGGCCGCCACCACAGCCAGATCGAGCACCGTCGTGGCTGGTATAGCGACCACCACGTTCTCCGCATGGGTCAGCTTCACCACCCACATATCGAAGAACCGATGGGGGTCAACTCCCAGGATGGCGGCAGCGTCGCGGGCATAGGTCGGACTGTGCAGGTCGTCGACGGGGGAACTGCTGCTTTCGAACTGATGAACAGCAAAAGGGATATTCAACTGCGCCAAGTGCTGGGTGGCAGCAGTTTCCAACGCGCCCTTCTTCGCCATAGGTGCACGTTATCGACCATCCATGCTCACAGCGGGTCGGCGTACCATGAATAGGTGATTCGAACCCTCGATGTGCGCGCTGAGACTGGCGATATGCGTGGTGTCATGCCTCGCGCACAAGCCGATGTCGCGGACGCGACCGACGATGTGCGCCCCATCGTCGATGACGTCATCAGCCGAGGGGCACAAGCAGTTCTGGATCACACCGAACGTTTGGACCGGGTTCGTCCCCAACAATTGCGGGTACCAGCGGATGTCATGGCAGACGCTTTGGAGCAGCTAGACCCGGCAGTTTTGGACGCCCTTACCGAAGCCATCGAGCGCGTTCGCCGGGTCCACTCTGATGAGGTTCCGGCTGATGTCACCACCGATGTTGCACCTGGCGCCAGTGTCACTTTGCGTTGGGTGCCGGTGGATCGGGTTGGGCTTTATGTTCCGGGCGGAAACGCGGTGTACCCATCCAGCGTCGTGATGAATGTGGTCCCTGCGCAGTTGGCCGGGGTGGGTTCGATCGCGATTGCCTCGCCGCCGCAAGCAGAGTTTGGTGGATGGCCACATCCGACGATCCTGGCGGCAGCCCAACTTCTTGGCGTTGACGAGGTATACGCCGCCGGTGGCGCACAAGCCATCGCCTGGTTTGCCTACGGGGATGATCCGGTCTCACTGATTACCGGTCCCGGTAACCGATGGGTGACGGCAGCCAAACGACTCGTGCGCGGTGTGGTGGGTATCGACTCTGAGGCTGGTCCGACCGAGATCATGGTGCTGGCCGACGATTCTGCCAACCCGGCCTATGTGGCAGCGGATCTGATCTCGCAGGCAGAGCACGATGTTGTGGCTGCTGCTGTGCTGGTGACCAATAGCGAACAACTTGCCGCAGATGTGACCGAACAACTCACCGAGCAGGTGGCGATCACCAAACACAGCGACCGCATCATTACTGCACTAGGCGGATCTCAGAGCGCCATCATGTTGGTGCGTGACCTCGACCAGGCAGTTGAGGTGGCCAATGTCTACGCCGCTGAACACCTAGAAATTCAGACTCGAGACGCCGCCGAAGTTGCGGGTCGGATCCGGAATGCCGGAGCGGTATTCATCGGAGATCATTCACCAGTGTCGTTGGGGGACTACTGCGCTGGTTCTAACCATGTGCTGCCCACGGGTGGATGTGCCTGCTTCTCCTCCGGGCTGTCTGTGACGAGCTTCCTGCGGACGATGCACGTCGTGGACTACTCGGCCGATGCCTTAACCCAAGTTGCGGACCAGGTCCAAGTGCTTGCGAATGCCGAGGATCTCCCTGCGCACGGGGCTGCGGTCTCTATTCGTGTGACGGACCAACGGTGAGCCCGGCGATCAACGCCGACGACCTTCCCATCCGCGAGGATCTTCGTGGAGTGAAGGCATATGGCGCGCCCCAGTTGGACGTGGATATTCGGTTGAACACCAACGAAAATCCGCATCCGCCGCCCTTGGATGTTCTGGAATCAATCTCGCGGGCAGTCAATGAAGCGGCTGCTGGATTGCAGCGCTACCCCGACCGGGATGCGATTGCTTTGCGTCAGGCACTAGCGGGTTATCTGTCAGACACCACCGGGGAATCGATCACCGTCGATCAGGTGTGGGCAGCAAACGGTAGTAACGAGACGTTGAGTCAACTGATCTCTGCCTTTGCCGGTCCTGGGCGACGAGTGCTCGGTTTTGAACCCAGTTACTCCATGCACTCCATCATTGCCCGAGGTACCGGTAGTGAGTACATCGCGCAACATCGTGCAGATGACTTCAGCCTGAGCGTCGAACAGGTGGTCTCAGCCATCGAGGAACATGACCCGCACGTCGTGATGCTGTGTTCCCCAAATAATCCGACGGGGACCGCGATGGATCCCGAGTTAGTGATCGCGGCCTACGACGCTGTTGCGCAACGCACGCATGGGGTGGTCATCGTTGACGAGGCATATGCCGAGTTCAGCCATAACCCCAGTCTGATTCCGTTGCTGAAGGATCGTCCACGACTGGTTGTCACCCGCACGATGAGCAAAGCTTTCGCCTTTGCGGGGGCACGAGTTGGTTACTTCGCTGCTGATCCAGCCGTGGTCGAAGCCGTGCTACGAGTTCGTTTGCCGTACCACCTGTCCGCGTTGACTCAAGCTGCCGCGACCGCGGCGATTGGTCATGCCAAAGAACTTCAGGCGGGCGTGGAGGAACTGAAGCGCCAACGCGACCGAATCGTTGCTCAACTGCGGGAATGGGATGTGCCTGTTGCCGACAGCGATGCGAATTTTGTGCTGTTCGGCGGATTGGCTGATTCGCACCAGACCTGGCAAGAGCTGCTGGACGCTGGGATCCTGATTCGTGATGTCGGTATCCCCGGGTGGCTGCGCGTCACTGCTGGCACGGAGAATGAGACAACGGCCTTTCTCAACGCGTTCGAACAGATCATCACCGCCAACCGGTGACATCATCGAGGGCGAACCCACGAACCGCACGACTTCAGGAGTTCACATGAGCCGCACCGCACGGGTGGAGCGCACCACGAAGGAAAGCTCCGTCTTGATCGAGCTAGAACTCGACGGCACCGGTCAGACCGAGGTTGATACCGGCGTTCCGTTCTTCGATCACATGCTGAGCCAGCTCGGCAAGCATGGTGGCTTCGATATGCGTGTGTTGACCAAGGGCGATCTCGAGGTGGATTCCCACCACACGGTGGAAGACACAGCGATTGCGTGGGGTGCAGCCCTGAAAGAGGCGCTAGGAGATAAGGGCGGCATTCGTCGCTTCGGCGATGCGGCAGTCCCGTTGGATGAGGCGTTGACCGAAGCGGTTGTGGATCTATCCGGTCGGCCCTACCTCGTCCACACTGAACCGGAATTGGTCGAACTCATTGGCTCCTACGACACCACGCTGACCCGACACATCTGGGAATCGATCGTGGCAGCAGCGGAGATTTGTCTGCATGTGCGAGTGGTGTCCGGACGCAATGCGCACCACATCGTGGAGAGCCAGTTCAAAGCAGTCGCTCGCGCACTGCGTGATGCTGTTGCCATTGATCCACGGGTGACGGGTATCCCTTCCACCAAGGGTCGGTTGGGTCTGTAGTGGCGAGCTGGTGGCCGATGCTGATGCTCGCACTGTGCGGGTTTCTGATCGGCGGGTCGTTCTCGTGGTTCAAACAGGGCCACAAAGCGGGCGGTTTCGTGCTCGCGGTTGCCGCCGCCTTAAGTGCTGCAGCAGCCATCGTGTGGTGGGACTAGCCGGATGGAACAGGTATGACCAACGTTGTCGTCTTGGACTACGGTTCCGGGAACCTTCGTTCGGCACATCGAGCGCTGGAAGCCACCGGCGCGACGGTCACGGTGACTGCTGATCCGCAAGCAGCGCTGGATGCTGATGGGCTTGTCGTCCCCGGAGTCGGGGCATTCGCTGCATGCATGCAGGGTCTACTCGCCGTTGATGGCGACACCCTGATTGATCGTCGCCTTGCTGGTGGCCGCCCAGTATTGGGAATCTGTGTCGGAATGCAGATCCTGTTTAGCCGGGGTGTCGAACACGGTGAGAACACTGCTGGTTGCGATCAATGGCCAGGAGAAGTCACGGCACTGCCTGCTCGAGTCGTGCCGCATATGGGCTGGAACACCGTTGAGGTCGGTTCGCCCGACAGCGTGCTCTTCCGGGGGATCGAGAATGAACGCTTCTACTTCGTGCACTCCTACGCTGCGCAACAGTGGGAACTGGACACTTCATCGTCGGCAACAGCCGACCCCATCGTGACGTGGTCGCAGTACGGCGGACCGTTCATCGCAGCAGTCGAGAATGGGGCGTTATCCGCCACTCAGTTCCATCCAGAAAAGTCCGGAGAAGCCGGACTGCAGCTCCTGCGTAACTGGGTGGATTCGTTGGGTGTGAATGGTTCTTAAGACAGACGACTATCCTGGTTGGGTGAGTCTTCAATTACTGCCCGCCGTTGATGTCGCTGCCGGTAAGGCGGTGCGTCTGGTTCAAGGCGCTGCTGGAACAGAAACCGATTACGGCGACCCAAGTGCTGCCGCGTTGCAGTGGCAAGAACAGGGGGCGCAGTGGATTCATCTCGTCGACCTGGATGCGGCTTTTGGGCGTGGGTCCAATGCAGAACTGATCGCTGACACCATCGGTCGCCTAGATGTGAACGTGGAACTGTCGGGCGGGATTCGCGATGACGAGTCACTCAAAGCAGCGCTCGCTACCGGCTGCCGCCGGGTCAATATCGGTACCGCTGCTTTGGAAGATCCGGTCTGGTGTTCCAAGGTAATCACCGAATTTGGCGACCGAGTCGCAATTGGTCTGGACGTTCGTGGCACCACTTTGGCCGCACGAGGTTGGACCCAGGATGGTGGCGATCTATGGGAGACGATCAGTCGCCTGGAATCTGATGGCTGTGCGCGCTACGTCGTCACCGATGTGACCAAAGACGGAACTCTTAACGGCCCCAACATCGACCTGCTGAAGGCGGTCTGTCAAGAAGTGACCTCGCCAGTGGTCGCCAGCGGTGGGGTGGCAAGCCTGGAGGATCTTCATCAGCTTGCGGCACTTGTTCCGCATGGTGTGGAAGGCGCGATTGTGGGTAAGGCGCTCTACAACCAAAACTTCACCTTGTCGGAGGCGCTGGCAGCAGTCGCCGATCGGGAAGACTTCATCGACCCACGTCTGGTCGAAGGTCACGTTGACGAGCTGTAAGGCGAACGCGCGATGACATTGGCAGTACGCGTCATCCCGTGTCTGGATGTTGATGCCGGACGGGTAGTGAAGGGTGTCAACTTCACGGGTTTGCGCGATGCCGGAGATCCGGTCGAACTAGCAGCGGCCTATGACCGAGCCGGCGCGGATGAACTGATCTTCCTGGACATCACGGCCAGCAGTTCTGACCGGTCGACGACCTACGATGTGGTGCGACGAACTGCCGAACAAGTGTTCATCCCATTAACTGTCGGTGGAGGCGTTCGCACGATCGACGATATTGACCGGCTCCTACGAACTGGGGCAGACAAGGTCGGTATCAATACCGGAGCAATTGCGCGACCAGAGTTTCTGACCGAGGCAGCCCATCGATTTGGCGCGCAGTGCGTGGTGTTGTCGGTTGACGCGCGACGTTGTCCGCCCGGAACCGAGCAGACTCCCAGCGGGTTTGAGGTGACCACTCATGGTGGTCGGCAAGGCACCGGAATTGACGCCGTTGAATGGGCGCAACAGGGAGCTGAGCGTGGAGCGGGGGAGATCCTGCTGAACTCGATGGATGCTGACGGCACCAAAGATGGCTATGACCTCGAACTCATCGAACTGGTTCGACCAGTGGTGGATGTTCCGTTGATTGCCAGCGGCGGTGCGGGAAAGCTTGATGATTTTGTTCCTGCGGTGCAAGCCGGTGCCGATGCAGTGTTAGCTGCATCGGTCTTCCACTTCCAGACGCTGACCATCCCCGACGTGAAGACTCGAATGCGGGAAGCGGGACTTACCGTCCGCTAGCGGTGCACGACGTAGACCGACAGATCAGTCTGCTCGAACTGCTTGAGCGCAGCATCGTCGCCAACCAATTCCACGTCGGCGACCTGTTTGCGTCCATATGCGTAGAG
>JBDHZU010000092.1:0-8174 GCA_039812085.1 Candidatus Nanopelagicales bacterium
CCACCATCTCGCGGGCCATTCGCATCGTGCTTGACCAGGTCGATTTCCACAAGGTGTCCGAACCGATCCCGGACGTGGTGCGGGCTGAACATGATCTGCCCGATCTGAAGACCACGTTCAACACTCTGCATCGACCGACCGACACCGACGACCTCACCTCAGCGATGAATCGCTTGCGCTGGCAGGAAGCGCTCATCCTGCAAACCGCACTCGTTGCTCGCAAGCACGCAATGAGTCAGAGTGTGGCGATCGCGCGTACTGGCCGCCGCGGGGGGCTTGTTGATGCCTTGGATGCTCGCTTGCCATTCACATTGACGGATGAGCAGAGCGCGGTAAGTCAGACCATCTCGGACGACCTTTCGCACGAGTTTCCGATGCATCGACTCCTGCAGGGTGAAGTGGGTTCAGGTAAGACGGTGGTAGCTCTACGAGCCATGCTTGCGGTTGTTGATTCGGGTGGTCAGGCGGCGTTGTTAGCTCCTACCGAAGTGCTTGCCGCGCAACATGAACGAACCATTCGTGCATTGCTGGGACCGTTGGCTGACGGCGGCACGCTGATGGCAGCAGACAACGCGACCGGGGTGACGTTGTTAACCGGTTCGCTTTCTGCGGCGCAACGTCGGCAAGCGTTGCTGGACATTGCCAGTGGCTCGGCCGGAATCGTGATCGGGACTCATGCCTTGCTGGAAGATTCGGTCGAGTTTGCTGATCTGGGTCTGGTGGTGATCGACGAACAGCATCGGTTCGGAGTGGAACAACGAGCAGCGTTGGCCGAACGAGGTCGAGACGCCACCCGCCCTCACATGTTGGTGATGACTGCGACGCCGATTCCGCGAACCGTTGCGATCACAGTCTTTGGTGACCTCGATATCTCCACCATTCGACAATTGCCCGCAGGTCGATCACCAATCACTAGTCATGTTGTGTTTGCTGCCGAAGCTCCTCACTTCCTGCAGCGAGCCTGGGAACGTGTTCGCGAAGAAGTAGACGCTGGCCGACAGGTGTACATCGTGTGCTCGCAGATCGACCAGAAGACCTCAGAGCAGGCTGAGTCTGATCCGCTGGATGCATTGTTCGGTGACGAACCGATGCCTCAGCGCACTCCTGCCTCGGTGCAAGAAACGTTGGACGAACTCACTGCTGGTCCACTGGTTGGATTACGGGTTGAGGCATTACATGGACGAATGTCTGCCGAAGAAAAGGACGATGTCTTCCGACGATTTGCCAGTGGCCCGGCTATCGCCGATGGCATTGATGTCTTGATCGCAACCACGGTGATCGAGGTCGGGGTCGATGTCCCCAACGCGACGATGATGGTTGTGTTGGACGCTGATCGATTCGGTATGTCCACGTTGCACCAGCTACGCGGTCGGGTAGGACGAGGCCAACACGCGGGTCTGTGTCTCTTAGTGACGTGGGCGGCCTCGGACTCGTCAGCCGGTCAGCGCTTAACTGATGTTGCGGCAACCCTGGACGGGTTTGAGTTAGCCCGGCTGGATCTTTCCCTGCGTCGGGAAGGCAACGTCCTCGGTCATACCCAGTCCGGCAGGCGCAGTTCCTTGCGAGTGTTGCAGGTGGTGCGGGACGAGAAGTTGATCGGACAGGCTCGGCAGGCTGCGGAACAGATCGTTTCCGACGATCCGCTGCTGCAGGAACATCCGCCTCTGCGTCGCGCAGTTGCCGAACTATTTGACGAAGAAGACGTCGATTGGTTGGAGCGGTCGTGACTCGGATTATTTCCGGCGAGGCAAAAGGCCGCCGCTTGAGCGTTCCACCCGCCGGTACCCGACCCACCAGTGATCGGGTGCGCGAATCGGTGTTTTCGATTCTGGAACACCGCATTGATTTTGCCGATCAGGTCGTGGTCGACCTATTTGCTGGAAGCGGCGCACTTGGCCTCGAAGCATTGTCTCGAGGCGCCCGCAGCGCGATATTCGTGGAATCACATCGCGGCGCAGCCAAAGTGATTTCGGCAAACCTGGCGATTGTGGGAGGAGTCGGTGAGGTCACCGTGACTGATGTTGCCCGCTTCGTCCGGCAGTTGGCCGCGCCAGACAATGACGCTTTCACGCTGGTATTCGCGGATCCTCCCTATGACGTACCGGTTGATCAGGTGAGTCAACTGATGGGTGAGTTCATCGCAAGTGGACAAGTCGCCGACGATGCCGTCTTCGTGATTGAGACTCGAGCACCACGGGCAAACGACCAGGTTCTGCAGCTACCTGATGAGTTAGAAGTTGACGTGACGCGCACGTACGGAGACACCCAAATTCACGTCGCAGATTTGGTACGTTCGCGCTGAACATTCACGACAGAGCGGAGAAGCCGTGCGCAAGGCGGTCTGCCCAGGATCGTTCGACCCAGTAACCAACGGGCACCTCGACATCATTGGTCGGGCAGCTTCCCAATTCGACGAAGTCACTGCTGCTGTGCTGATTAACAAGCGTAAAGCGAGCTTGTTTTCGGTCGAAGAACGAATCGAAATGCTCACCGAAGCCACTGCTCAATTCGGCAATGTGGTGGTGGACAGTTTCCACGGCCTACTTGTTGATTTCTGCCGTGATCGAGAGATTTCCGCCATCGTTAAGGGTCTGCGCGCTGTGAGTGACTTCGATTACGAGTTGCAGATGGCGCAAATGAACTACCGACTCACCGGGGTCGAAACCCTCTTTGTTTCGACAAATCCGCTTTACAGTTACTTGTCCTCTTCCCTGGTTAAGGAGGTCGCTACCTACGGTGGCGATGTCACTGGCCTTCTCCCGGACGACGTGTTAGCACGAATGACCGAGAAGCTCGCCGCACAGGACGGCGGCAGCTAGCGAGCAAGCGCTTGGAAGGAAAGAGCACATGGAGATCCACGACCGACTAGACGATCTCGTTCGACTGATCGAGACAGCTCGGGCGGTGCCGCTGTCGACCTCCTGCGTCGTTCCTCGTAGTGAGGCGCTCGACCTGGTGGAAGAAATCCGCGAGTCCCTGCCTGAGGCTATCCATGAGGCCGACGACGTGTTGGCTGAGCGGGAAGACCTGATCGAAGACGCCACCCGTGAATCTGAGCAGTTACGCGCTGATGCCGAGCGCGAAGCGAACCAGCTGATCAATCTGGCTCAAGAAGACGCGGATCGGATTGCCGATAACGCTCGTGCGGATGCCGACGACCTGCTTGAGCGTGCTCGCACCGAGAGTCGTCGAATGATTGATGAGCAGGAAGTCTTGATCGCTGCCCAGAGCGAGGCAGCAGCTCTGCTGTCTGATGCTGAAGTACGTGCTCGGGTTGTGATCGAAGATGCGAATCGACAGGCCGACGCTGTACGAGAAGACACCAGCGTTCAGACGAGTCGGGAGCGCCTACAGACCGATGAGTTTGTTGAAAGCAAGCTGGTCGAGTTGGAAGAGTCGTTGACGACGTCGTTGTCAGCAGTACGCCGCGGGCGTGATCGCATTCATCAACGCCGTGCTGGTTACGACTCGGTTGATTTGCGTCGTGAATCCAGCGACCAGTTCGAAGACTCGTTCGTGTTCGACCAAATCGCAGATTAGTCACCTGCATCACAGCCAGCTAGCCCGATGAGGCGCTACTGGTATCCTTGATGCGGTCTTTCTTGGATCCGTGAACGTTGGGTCCGCCACGTCCGTGTTGAAACTGTGGGAGCTTGCTGTGTCATCCCTCGACGGTCGTGCTCCGCTCGTCATCGATGTGACGGATTTACAGCGGCGTGCGGGCGCGATGCTGACAGTTCAGCGAACTGTTCCAGCACCGACCGACTTGGCGAACGCAATGATCGCGATTCCGGCTGACAGTGACATCGTCCTCGATCTGATGGCGGAGTCAGTGATCGAAGGGGTGCTGATCTCGGGAACTGCTTCGGCGCAGGCGCAAGGAACCTGTAGTCGTTGTCTGGATCCGCTGAGTCAGCCGATCACGGTCGACGTGCAGGAGTTGTTCCGGTACGAGGACTTAGAACCACTAACTGAAGAAGACGAAGAACTGCCGACGTTCGATGGCGAATTGATCGATATCGAACCGACGCTGCGAGATGCGACCGTGCTGGGTTTGCCGCTCGCACCGGTGTGTCAGGCTGACTGTCCGGGTTTGTGCTCGATATGCGGCGCAAAACTGGCGGAAGACCCCAAGCACCACCATGACCAGACCGATAGCCGGTGGGATGCCCTCGCCGGAATGTTTAACGATGAGCGCGACTCTGTTCGCGACGAGAAGGATTGAGGACGATCGACGTGGCTGTCCCCAAGCGCAAGATGTCGCGCAGCAACACCCGTTCCCGCCGTTCGCAGTGGAAGGGTCAACTGCCTCAGATCAACAAGGTCGTCCGTAACGGACGTGTTGAGTACGTGGTGCCTCACCGGGTTGACGAAGACGGTCGTTACAACAACCGACAGGTTGTCGAAGACTGAGTTCGGCTAGCGGCGCAGGTATGACTAACGACCTCTCCGCCCTTTCGCAGCGCCTCGGTGTCGATGTCGACCCGCAGGCGCTGACGCATGCCTTGACCCATCGTTCATTCGCTTACGAGAACGGTGGGCTACCGACCAATGAGCGTCTGGAGTTCCTAGGGGACTCGGTGCTGGGGTTGGTCGTTACCGACAAGCTCTACCGTGACCATCCCGAGTTGCCAGAAGGGCAACTCGCCAAGATGCGTGCAGCAATCGTCAACTCAGTGACGTTGGCAGATGTTGCCCGAGAACTGGGTCTGGGCGAATTCCTGCTGTTGGGCAAAGGCGAAGCCAATACCGGTGGTCGAGATAAGTCCTCGATCCTGGCTGACACCGTGGAAGCGATCGTCGGTTGCGTCTATCTGGACTGCGGTCTGCAAGCGGCCGCAGATGTCATCCATCGCCTCTTTGATTCCGTCATTGACCATGCCGCCACGATGGGTGCCGGCCTCGACTGGAAGACCAGCCTGCAAGAACTCACCGCCGCGAACAGTCTCGGAGTGCCGGAATACCTCCTGGAATCCACCGGCCCTGACCATGACCGTGAATTCACTGCTCGGGTTCAGGTCGGGGATGAACAGTTTGGTTCCGGAATTGGGCGGACCAAGAAGCAGGCTGAACAGTTCGCCGCCAAGTTGGCGTGGGAAGAACTGAACCAACGAACCGAGTCCGGCAGCTAGATCCCGATGCCTGAACTACCTGAGGTTGAGGTTGTCCGGCAGGGGCTGCAGCCGTGGACTGTGGGTCGACGGATCCAGTCCGTCACCGTGCAACATCCTCGATCAGTTCGGCGCCATCAGGCAGGTGCGTCCGACTTCACTCAGCGTCTGATTGGCCGCCGACTCGAACGAATCGACCGTCGCGGCAAGTTCATGTGGTGGCAGACCGACCAGGATGAGGCGCTGATCGCGCATTTGGGGATGAGCGGTCAGTTTCGCGTCGTTGGAGGCGAACACAACGCTCGCCATGAACGAATCGCCATCGAGTTCGAAGATGCACAACCGGGAATCGTCTTCGTGGATCAGCGCACCTTTGGCGGTCTGTGCGTCGATGAACTCATCACGGTGGACAGTTCGCAGATGCCGTCTTCGCTGCAGCACATTGCGCGGGATCCCTTTGACGATCGATTTGATCCCATCGCGGTTGCACACCGGATGAAGCAGAGCCGAAGCAGCGTCAAGGCTGTCCTGTTGGATCAACGAATCGTTTCTGGCGTGGGAAACATCTATGCCGACGAGTCGCTGTGGAGGGCTCAATTGTGTTGGTCGACTCCAGCGAATCGCATTCGAGTTGAACGGCTGCACGAATTACTCGACCATGCCAGCGATGTGATGACTCAGGCGTTGGCTGCTGGCGGTACTTCGTTTGATGAGTTGTACGTCAACGTCAATGGATCGAGTGGTTATTTCGAACGTTCCTTGGATGCCTATGGTCGAGCCGGTCGTCCATGTCGGCGCTGTGGTGAATTGATGGTGAAGGAGCAGTTCGGCAACCGAAGTTCAGTCCGATGTCCGAACTGCCAGCGGCGCAGGTAGTGGTCAAGGTGACGAACTCGATGGCATGAAATTGATCGACTTTCCTTGACGCACAACCGAAGTCTGCGTCACCGTTGAACCAACTGCCCATCGTTGAAAGGCACCTCTCTCATGGCTAAGGCCCTTACCGGTCACAGTGTCACCCGTGAATCACTCATGGTTGAGGTACGTGCTTTACGAGCTCGGGTTCGTCAACTTGAGACAGAGAACGAGCAGTTGCGGGCAGCTCACGCGGTCGTTTCCGTCACCGATGAGGCACTTGGTCGTCGTCTGGATGACGAACTCACCGAACTGAGCCAGTCAGAACACGCCCTGGCATAGCCGGGTTTTGTTTGAACCGCCAGTTACGCTTCTTCAACTTCCCCTCAATTTGCGTCACTGGCAGCACTGGTCGAGTCAGTTGACGTCTGCTGCCTGATGACCAGCTGGAGTGGGTGTGCATCTCAAGAGGCTCACAGTGAAGGGCTTCAAGTCCTTCGCGTCGGCAACAACCCTTGAGTTTGAACCGGGGATTACCTGTGTGGTGGGTCCGAACGGTTCGGGCAAGTCGAACGTGGTGGATGCCATCGCCTGGGTCATGGGCGAGCAAGGCGCCAAATCGTTGCGTGGCGGCAAGATGGAAGACGTCATCTTCGCGGGTACCTCCGGACGCGCGCCGCTTGGTCGGGCAGAGGTCACACTCACGATCGACAACACCGATGGTGCATTGCCTATCGACTACACCGAGGTATCCATCACTCGAACCTTGTTCCGCAGCGGTGGCTCGGAATACCAAATCAACGGCGAACCGTGTCGTTTGCTGGATGTCCAGGAATTGCTGTCTGACTCAGGCATTGGCCGCGAAATGCACGTCATCGTTGGGCAAGGGCGGCTGGACTCGATCCTGCATGCCACCCCAGAAGATCGTCGCGGGTTCATCGAAGAAGCTGCTGGTGTACTCAAGCACCGCAAGCGCAAAGAGAAGGCGCTACGCAAGCTTGACGCTATGACGGCCAATATGGCTCGACTGCAGGATTTGACCACTGAGCTCAAGCGACAGCTCAAGCCGCTTGGTCGTCAGGCGGAGGTTGCTCGTCGGGCAGCAGTCATCCAGTCCGATGTGCGTGACTCGCGGTTGCGCCTATACGCCGACGATGCAGTCACTTTGTCGAACACGCTGGAACAAGAAGAGGCTGACGAGGCTGCATTGCGTGATCGTCGCGCGCAACTGGAATCCACGCTTGAAGCCGCCCGCGAACGATACGAGGCGGCCGAACGTGAGGCACAGACAGCAACTACGCAGGTCGCCGAAGCGAATGAGACCCACCTGCGTTTGACCGCGCTGCGAGAGCGCTTTAACGGGCTGCAGGCTTTAGCCACTGAACGTGCGCGTCCTTTGATTGAGCCGCAGCAGCAAGTACTTGGCCCAGATCCGGAGGATTTGGATCGACAAGCAGACCAGGCACAGACCGGCGCTGCTGAGTTGGCGACCGAGGTTGACGCGCTGCAAGCAGACCTTGAGGTAGCGGAAGAAGCCACCTCCCTGGCAGATACGGCCGCGCGGCAGGCACAGGCTGATGACGATGCTCACCGAGAAGAGTTGGCATCGGCGCGTGAACGGATCGCCCAGCGCGAAGGGTCGCTGCTGGCCGCACGGGCACGGTTAGACGCCCGTGCTGCGGAGATCGAACGCTTGGCAGAAAGCCAGGCTGTGATCGGCGAACGATTGAAATCGCTGACTGAGCAGGTCTCTGCGCTGTCTGACTCAGACGGAATCGACTCCGAACAGATTGACCAGGCACACGCCCAGTTGGAGGCAGCAAGCGCTCGAGTCGCAGAACTCACCGCCGCTGTTGCTGAATGTGCCGATGAACTCTCAGCGGCACGACAAGAACGCGCTGGAGCGCTTTCCCGGATCGACGCACTCACGCTCTCCCTGGGTTCCTCGGCCTCAATCGACGCACTTAAGGCTGCGAATGCATCGGTCATCGGTCAGGTCACCGATGCACTCCGAGTGCAGCCAGGTTGGGAAGCCGCTGTTGAAGCTGCCGTTGCCCATGTCATCGGATCAGACGCAGTGGCAGTCACCGATCGTGCCGCTGCCCGTGACCTGTTGGCGACTGCCGCAACCAGTGACCTGGGTCAAGTCCGCCTGCTTATTGCTGGCGGCGCGACCTCGCAACCTGCGGCCACGACATCTGGTGGGCT
>JBDHZU010000093.1:0-8013 GCA_039812085.1 Candidatus Nanopelagicales bacterium
CGCTGTACGCAGCAGCCGCAGGTACTGCGCTGCTCGTCGCTGGTCGCGCCGCCAACCTCTCCACCCTCGTCCGCCAACGTCGGATCGGACTCGGTCGAATCCATGCTCTAGTCGTTGGTCGGCAAAGCAACGCCCACGTGCGCGCACTGATGGACTCCGATCGTTACCGCGTGGAACGAATCATCGATCTTCGCGAAGTCACCAACGGTCGCGGGCAGCAACTCGTCGATCTCGTGGCTGATCGTGATGCCGATGCTGTGATCATCACCGATCACAACGCATTCGGCGACGACGATGTGCGTCCCTTGTTGTGGCACTTAGAACGTAAGCGGACGGATCTGTTCTTGGCCGAGCCCGCCTACGGCGTTCCGGCAAAGCGTGCAACCGTGGAACAACTGGGGCAGTTGTCCCTGTTGCGCATTGGTTACAGCAACGTCGCATGGCTTCCGTTGATGCTCAAGCGCATGCTCGACATCGTGGTTTCCGGGCTTGCCATCATCGCCCTGTCGCCGCTGTTCCTGGCTGTGTCCATTGCCATCAAGCTCGAAGACGGCGGCAAGGTCTTCTTTATCCAGCATCGTGTGGGACGTAACGGCCGTCTGTTCCCCTTCTTCAAGCTGCGTTCCATGCGTCCGAACGCTCACCTGGAGCGAGCAGTCATCCTGGGCGAAGCAGACGAAGGAATCCTCGACCGTTACCGCGAGGACAATCGAATCACTCGGGTCGGTGCATTCACCCGCCGCTGGTCCATTGACGAATTGCCGCAACTGTTCAACGTGTTGCGTGGAGACATGTCTCTCGTTGGCCCACGTCCCTTGTTGGAAGAGGAACTACCTGCTCTGCCAGCACGCGGCGATCGTCGTCACGACGTGACGCCAGGTCTCACCGGCCTCTGGCAAGTGTCTGGCCGCAAGGAACTGATGTGGGAAGAGCGCATCGAGCTCGACCTGAACTATGTCGACGGTTGGTCGTTGACCTTGGATGCGCGCATCCTCGCCCGCACTGTCGGGGTCGTCGTCAAGGGCACTGGAGCCTACTAAAACGGGCCTAACGCGCAATACTGGAATGTATGTCTGCGCGCCAGGATGATCGACGATTCCTTCGCTATCTCGAATCAGAACGCGATGCTGCTCGGATGTATCGGGCACTCGCTGAGCTGACCGATGACGATCCTCGTGAAGCCTTGCTGGAGTTGGCCAGCATCGAAGACCGGCACGCGGCACATTGGGAATCCAAACTGATCGAGAAAGGCATCCCGGTACCGCCGGACTCTGGTCAGTTGCAGCCCGAATCCGCCGCCGTGCTGAAAAAAGCGCAAGAGCTGTCAGTGAACGAGGTCCTGCCAGAACTCGAAGAGTCCGAACGTGAAGCGCAGGGCGAGTACGACGACGAACCCGATGCCCTGCCAGGAATGGCGAATGATGAACGGCTACACGCATTAGTCCTGTCCTCACTCGGTACCCACGGAAAAGGGCCTGGCTCAGCTGCTTTGTTACCGTCCAAGACATCCGGGAAGAATCCCAACGCCATCCGGGAATCGTTGAACAACGCCGAGGACTGGCATCGACTGGACAAGTCCGGGTCAGTACGTGCCGCCATCTTCGGCATCAGCGACGGCCTGGTGTCCAACACAGCGTTGGTGATGGGCTTTGCCGGTTCCGGAATCTCCTCGGGAACCGTGCTGTTCGCCGGTCTTGCCGGTTTGTTGGCTGGCGCGTTCTCCATGGCGGCTGGCGAATATGTGTCAGTTGCGAGCCAACGCGACCTATTCGGGCGGGAAATCGCACTGGAAAAAGAAGAGCTGGAAACAAAGCCCTTGGAAGAACAGCGCGAACTCGAACTGCTCTATCGCGCCAAGGGAGTCGACCCTGCGACCGCTGCCGAGTTGGCGGAACGCATCATGTCCGATCCGCATACCGCACTGGACACGTTGGTTCGAGAGGAGTTAGGGCTCGATCCAGACGAACTGGGATCTCCGATCAAGGTGGCGGGATCCAGTTTCGCTTCATTCGTGGTCGGTGCCGCCGTACCAGTTATCCCCTACCTGTTTTCCAGCGGAACGACCGCCTTGATCCTCGCGGTCATCATGGCAGCGATCGCCCTGCTCATCGTCGGCGCGGCAGTCGGCCATTCATCTGGAGCAGGCATGGTCAAATCAGCAATCCGCCAGCTCGCCGTCGGTGCCAGTGCAGCGATTGTCACGTACGTGATCGGTCGAATAATCGGCGTCAGTCTGAACTGAGTTCGTTAGGACTCTTGTTCGGCCAATCGCTGCGCCATCGCGCGCAATGCTCGACCACGATGACTGATGGCATCCTTCGCCGCAGAATCCAATTCCGCTGTCGTCACGGTGTACCCATCCGGAACAAAGATCGGGTCGTACCCAAAGCCATTCTCACCTCGGCGTTCTCTGATGAGTCGTCCACGCACCTCGTCGGCAACCACAATGTCTTGCGCACCATCGACATAAGCAACCGCACAGACGAATGCTGCCTGTCGATGCTCGTCGCCAACATCGCTCAACTGCGCGAGCAGGAGATCGAGGTTTGCTTCGTCGTCGCCGTGGCGACCAGACCAGCGTGCGGAGAAGATTCCGGGCATCCCGCCCAGTACATCCACGGCTAGACCCGAGTCGTCAGCAAGGCTGGGCAACCCAGTTGCAGCATGGACCGCACGAGCTTTTAATAGTGCGTTCCCCCCAAAGCTCACTTCAGTCTCGGCGACCTCACCGACATCACCATCCACCTCGTGGATCCCGACCAAGGGGCGCGACAGTCCGGCATCGCCAAGGATCCGACGAATCTCGTCGATCTTGTGGGCGTTACGACTGGCAATGACGATCTCGTCACCGCCACGGCGAGCAGCCAAACCAGCAGGTGGGTTCACTTGGTTGCCGCGGTGCCGTCGATGAGTGTGCCGAGTTCGGGTCGAGCTTCGTCCAGCGCAGCCGCTTGTGCCTGCGTCAACGTCGCGATTCCCGAACCAGCTAAATCGAGTAATTCGTCCAACAGTTGACGATCAAACGGTTCACGTTCTGCGGTGCCTTGGACTTCGATGAAGCGACCGGAACCGGTCATCACCACATTCATGTCCGTTTCCGCACGCACGTCATCGTCGTAGTGCAAGTCGAGTCGTGGTTCGCCATCGATGATGCCGACCGACACGGCAGCCACCGAATCAGTAAGGGCCCGCGCATCAGCAGCAACGTGACCCTGCTCCTTGGCCCAGGCCAAGGCATCAGCAAGTGCCACATAGGCACCGGTAATGGCGGCCGTTCGGGTTCCACCGTCTGCTTGCAGCACATCGCAGTCGATGGCGATGGTGTTCTCTCCCAGGGCTGCGTCATCGAGCACTGCCCGCAGCGAACGACCAATCAATCGAGAGATTTCCTGCGTACGGCCAGAGAGCTTTCCCTTGACACTTTCGCGCGAGTTTCGGCTGTCGGTGGATCGGGGCAACATTGCGTACTCAGCCGTTACCCAGCCCAATCCAGTGTCACGTCGCCAACGAGGAACGCCAGGGGTGAACGATGCGACGCACAACACGCGGGTGCGTCCAAACTCGATCAGGCAGTTACCTTCGCCGTGGTCCTGCCAACCCCGGTGAATCCGGATCGGGCGCAGTTCATCATTTTCGCGTCCATCACTTCGCGTCATGGATGGTCCTCTCAATTGCACGTCGCAGGATTCGCGACTCAGATGGTGACGGTCATACCCGCTGCGGCGATCGATAAATCTCGATCCCACACACCACGCGCATCCGCTTCGATTTCAGCAGGATCATTCCACGCCACCAAGTGCGTGAGGAGCAGCCGGTCGACTCCCGCTAGCTGGGCTGCCTGGGCTGCTTGACGCCCCGTCAAGTGCTTGGACTCTTCACAAGACTGTCGTTGAGTTAACGACGCCTCAACCAGGGCAACTTCTGCCCCCTTGAGACCGTTCACGAGACCGTCACACATCCCCGTATCAGCGGAGTAGGCCAATACCCGACCGATGGTGTCTTCCACCCGGAAGCCGCAGGAATCAACCCAGTGATCAACCGCGAATGGGGTGACCGTCAACGATCCAACCTCGATCTGTTGTCCCGGCTCGTATTCGATGAACTCCAGCACGTCGTCTAGCCGGGCAGTGTCTCCATCATCGCCGTAACCAGCAGCGATGCGAGCAGCGATTCCGGCCGGGCCGTAGACCTTCACACGCTTGTCCGGTTTGGCCTCGCCATAGTTCAGGCACACGAACAGGCTGCCCAGGTCGGCGTAATGGTCAATGTGCAGGTGGGAGATGAACACGGCGCCCAACTGCGTCGGCGACACATGCTGTTGCAGCGGACCGAAGGCCCCGCTGCCAAGGTCGAGCAGGATCGACGTGTCGTCGGATTGCACAAGATAGGAACTGGCTGCAGACTCCGGCCCAGGGAAGGAACCGGCACAGCCGACAATGGTGAGTTTCATGATCGTTTCCACTGTTCCACAGAGGTGACCTCTGGACCAAGGAAACGGCGTCCCAATGTTGCGAACGCCACAGGATCGCCGGTGGCAATGAACCGATGTTCGGGGATGGGGCCACCATCAGGTGCCAAAAGGTCGTGATCGGCCAAGATCGCATACGTGTCTTTAGCGGTCTCCTCCGCGCTGGACACCAAGGTCACATGCTCACCCACGGTGTGCTGAATGACAGCCGTGAGCACCGGATAGTGAGTACAGCCCAGGACGAGGGTGTCGATTCCGGCGGCAACCAACGGATCCAGGTACTCATGGGCGACTTCGGACAATTCCGATCCACCGGTGACTCCGGCTTCAACGAACTCAACGAAGCGAGGGCATGCCTGCTGGGAGACCGTGAGCCGCGGGTTCGCCAAGAAGGCGTCTCGATAAGCACCAGAGGTCACCGTGGCAGTCGTGCCGATCACGCCAATGTGGTTATTACGAGTGGCGTTGACAGCCCGACGAACAGCGGGGTGAATGACCTCGACAACGGGGACGTCGTACCGCTCACGTGCGTCTCGCAATACCGCCGAACTCGCAGAGTTGCAGGCAATGACCAACGCCTTGACACCCTGCTCCACGAGCTGATCCATGATCTGCAACGCCAATGACCGAACCTCGGCCAAAGGACGCGGCCCATACGGCCCGTTGAGAGTGTCTCCGATATAGGTGATGGACTCGTCCGGCAACTGATCCAGGACGGCGCGCGCAACGGTTAGTCCCCCGACTCCAGAGTCGAAGATCCCAATTGGCGCTTGTTCCATCGCAGCAGACTACGACTCCGAATCCTTCCAAGGAGTAGCTAACCCTGTGATACTCACTGCACTGTCAGTTTGGAACGACCTTTTGCCGCAGGAGCCGGACTACTATCTGCCCATGAGCGCTGAGACTCCCCAAGGGATTGGCCGCCGCCCTGGCATCATTACGTTGCTATCGATCGTGATCACCCTCGCGGCAATCGTTCAGTTGATCGTCGCTGTGATCGGCATCGTCCTTGCATTACGTCCCGGAGAAGCCCAGAGCTACTTCGGCCACGCCACCAGCGACTGGGTCTTCATCATCAATGGAATCCTCGGCCTGTTGCTTGCACTGATCTACTTCTGGATCGCACGACGTTTGTTTGCTGGCGACCCACAGGCATGGGTTCTGGTCAATATCTTGGCGCTGATCAACCTGCTCTTTGCGCTGTTCCAGATTCCCTTTGGCACTGGCTGGGGGTCGCTGATTCTCAATGGAATTGTGCTGCTGCTGAACAACACTCCTAAGGTGCGGCATTACGTCGGAGCAGACGCCAACATCGAACGCTAGCGAGTTGGGCTAAGCCCAGAGTTGGCCTTCTAGCCGATCTTCGGCCTCTTCTAGCGTTCCCTCATAGGCACCAGTCGACAGGTACTTCCAGCCGCCGTCACAGACCACGAATGCAATGTCTGCGCGTTCACCAGCCTTGATTGCCTTCTTCGCCATACCCAAAGCGGCATGCAGAATCGCGCCGGTCGAGATCCCAGCGAAGATTCCTTCTGCTTCCAGCAATTGCCGAGTTCGACGAACTGCATCTCGCGGACCCACCGAGTATCGAGACGTCAAAACGGATTCGTCGTACAGCTCCGGGACAAAGCCTTCATCCAGATTTCGCAGCCCGTAGACGAGTTCTCCGTAACGCGGTTCCGCCGCCACAATTTGTATGCCCGGGACGTTCTCCCGCAAATACCGACCAGCACCCATCAGAGTTCCGGTGGTCCCCAACCCTGCGACAAAGTGTGTGATCTCCGGTAGATCTGTCAGGAGTTCTGGACCAGTGGTCTCGTAATGTGCTTGCGCATTGGCTGGGTTGCCGTACTGGTAGAGCATGACCCAATCTGGGTTTTCGCTAGCGAGTTCCTTTGCCACTCGTACTGCTTCATTCGAGCCACCAGCGGCTGGGGAGTAACGGACCTCAGCACCCCACATCTGCAGCAGTTGGGTTCGTTCAGGAGATGTGTTCTCCGGCATGACGCAGATCAGGTTGTAGCCCTTGAGCTTTGCGGCCATTGCCAGCGAGATACCGGTGTTGCCTGACGTGGGTTCCAGGATCGTGCAGCCGGGAGTCAGGGTGCCGTCACGTTCGGCCTGTTCCACCATGAACAGCGCGGGACGATCCTTCACCGATCCAGTGGGATTGCGGTCTTCCAGCTTTGCCCACAAACGGACATCGGGGGTAGGCGACAGATTCGGCAGCCCGACCAACGGAGTGTGTCCCACAGAGTCGATCAGCGAGTCATAACGCGCCATGAGTGTGAGTACCGTCCTGGAAGTCGTAGCCGAGCGATGGGTCGTGAGTGGTCGGGGAATCAGCAGCCACCGGCTACTGCCGGCAGGATCGTCACCGTGTCACCGTCACTAACAGCGGTTTGGAGCCCACCGAGGAATCGCACATCTTCATCATTCAGGTAGACATTGACGAATCGCAACAACTGCCCATCGGCGACCAACCGTTCGCCAATGCCCGGATGGGCTGATTCCAACGTCGTGACGACATCCGCCAAGGTGTCACCACTGGATGAGACCACTCGGGCGCCATCGGTATACGGGCGCAGAATGGTAGGAATCTCGACCTCGACAGACATACCTCAAGAGTACGCCGATGGGCCTAGCTTTCCGAGATGCGCACCTCTTCCTCGGTGATCTCGCCGTCGACAATCCGATACGAACGCAGTTCGTAAGGTCCGTCTTCATTGCCTGTCTCGCGGGTACTCACCAGCAGGTAATGCGCATTGGGCTCAGAGGCATAAGACACATCTGTACGTGATGGGTACGCCTGCGTCGCGGTATGGGAGTGATAGACCACGATCGGTTCTTCGTCATTGCGGTCCATCTCGCGGTAGAGCTTCAACAGATCTGCGGAGTCGAACTCGTAGAAAGTCGGCGACATCGCGGCGTTCAGCATCGGAATAAACCGGGTCGGCGTATCCGAACCCACCGGTCCAGCGATCACCCCACACGCCTCATCGGGATGGTCGCGACGGGCATGATCGACGATCTGATCGACCAACTCTTGGGAGATCTCAAGCATGGGTCAAATGTAGAGCGCAAGAACTGGTGTTGGGTTACCGAAGTCACGACTTGGACAGCATCGCGGTCAGCAAAGAGTCCTGCCACCACGTGAGGAAGTCGTACAACGCCGCTTGCACCGCCTGCGGATCGTCATCAGCCAAGTTCACGAGTTCTTCTACGGAAGATTCGTTATCCAAGCCAAGTCGAACTCCCAGCGCTAACCGCATGTCATTGAGACCGCGCAACCAACTGTCGACGTCCTCGGCATCAACAAACACCGGTTCATGCCCGGCTTCGCCAGCGACCGCTGCCAGATCGATATCTGCCGCACCACGTTCCGATACTTCAGCCCAGGCATTCCACAAGTCGTCGTCTGGCTCATCGAATCGCAGGCGGGACAACGCCGTCAGCACTAAAGCCCCGTCGGCGATCTTCGCCTCACGCAAGGTTCGATCGGTGTAGTTGCGGAAGTCCTGGCTGGCTGACTCGTCAGCGCTGTA
>JBDHZU010000094.1:0-7876 GCA_039812085.1 Candidatus Nanopelagicales bacterium
GCCGCATTGCTGACAGTTCCCTGGCTGGAACAAACCTTCGGTTCCTGGCACATCGGCGGTGGTCTTGGGACGCTTGCCGATGCGTTGAGTGCGCGCTGCGACGAACGCGGAGTAACGCTGCACACATCGACTCGGGTCGTTGAGATTGTCACGGACGATTCGGGGTCGGTCACTGGCGTCGTGACGGACGACGGCAACCGGACGGCCGCAGACATCGTGGTGTGTGATGCCGACGCGCAAAACCTCTACTCCCAACTCGTGACCTCACCTGTCGCTAAGAAGTCATTGAAACGGCTACACAAAGCCACACCGAGCTTCTCAGGTTTCGTCATCTTGGTTGCAGTCCGCGGGCGCACTGCCGGGGTCGGGCATCACAACGTCTGGTTGACCGATGACTATGACGCCGAGTTCGATTCAGTCTTCGGGGGTCGCTTGGCTGATGATCCGACGATCTACGCCTGTGTCCCGGACGACACCACCATGCGACCTGCTGACCACGAATCGTGGTTCATCTTGGTCAATGCTGCGCGTCATTCCACGACTGGTGAATCCGGCTGTGTGGACTGGACTCGTCCCGGCCTCGCAGATAAGTACGCGGACCGAATCTTGCAACGCCTGAGCGAACGCGGGATGCCGTTGGCTGATCGCATCCTGTGGCGGGAGATTCGTACACCCGCCGACCTGGAGTCGGACACGTTGAGTCCTGGCGGAGCGATCTACGGAACCTCAAGCAATGGCGTCCGGTCGGCGTTCTTGCGACCGGCGAATGTCAGCGACGTTCCCGGGCTGTACCTCGTGGGTGGATCGGCTCATCCTGGCGGAGGATTGCCCTTGGTCGGCTTGGGGGCAGAACTTGTCGCCAACCTGATTGGCCGCGCCTGATAACTACAGGCGTTTGAAGGCGGCAATCGCGACCTGCAGCATGATCAAGCCCAGGCCAATGATCACCAAGACTTCCGCCCAGATGGGAACTCGCCAGTCACCCCACATGACACCGTGGGTGAAGATCTCTGCCCCAGGTGGCACGTCAATGAATGAGAACACTGTTCGGCGGACCAGATCCACGGCATACGTCAACGGGTTGATGTGCGTCAGGATCTGCAACCAGGTGGGAAGGTTCGCCAGCGGGAACAGTGCGCCGGATAAGAAGAACATCGGCAACATGACGAGCTGAGTGAGCGCCATAAATGCCTGGAACGTCTTGATCCGAGCAGCCATCATCACACCGAAGGCAGTAATCATCAGCGCAATCAGGATCAGTTCCAGGGCCACGAACGTGATCAAGGCGATGTTGTAGGGAATCCCGACCAAACCGCAGAAGACCAACAAAATGAAGCCCTGCAGCGCCGCGACCGTTGCGCCTCCACACACTTTGCCGATGACGATGGCCGAGCGACGCACGGGCGCAACCAGCATTTCGCGGAGGAACCCAAATTCTCGATCCCACACGATCGAACCCGCAGAGAAGATCGCCGTGAACAGGACGGCCAAGGTGATCACCCCGGGGAACAGGAACGTGCGCATATTGAATTGACCAAGCGAACCGGTGATCGTGGACAACCCGGTCCCGAGCACGAACAGGTACAAGATCGGCTGAATAAGGCTGGTCACGATTCGCATGCGGTCACGGCTGAAGCGAATAAGTTCGCGCTGCCACACGACCTTGATGCCGCGCAGATCGTTCTTCCAGGAACGAGCGGGAATCAAAACTTCGACCGGCGTCACATTGGTTACCTGACTCATCGTCATCGCCTGCCCATCATTGGTGGCATCCCCATCCCGCGCACGGGGGCATCAGATTCACGAATGTCTCTACCGGTGTGAGACATGAAGACGTCGTCCAGAGATGGGCGGAACACGGCAACCGCTTGGATCGTTCCGTCGTATTGCGAGAACAGCTTTGGGACGAACTGTTCTCCATCAGGAACCGACAGCACGACGACATCTCCCACCACGGTGGCATCGACGGAGAATCGTTCCGCTAACTGGACTGCTGCTGCAGTGTTGTCTGGCGTCCTGACTTCCACTCGGTCATTGCCAACCTGCGCCTTGAGTTGCGTGGGAGTGTCGATTGCGACGATCTGCCCGTGGTCCATGATCGCGATGCGATCGCAGTTGTCTGCTTCGTCCATGTAGTGCGTGGTCACGAAGATGGTGATGTCTTCGGCCTGCCGTAGCTGGTCGAGATAGCCCCAAATGGATGCGCGAGTTTGTGGGTCGAGGCCCACTGTTGGTTCATCCAGGAACAGCACCCGCGGCGAGTGCATGAGGCCACGAGCGATTTCCAGGCGGCGCTTCATCCCGCCAGAGAAGGTCTGCACGATTCCATCGCGGCGTTCCCACAGGCCCACCATCTCCAACACTTGCTTGAGCCTGGGCTTCATCACGTCACGCGGAACTCCATAAAGCTCAGCATGGAAACGCAGGTTCTGTTCCGCCGTGAGATAGACGTCCAATGTGGGGTCTTGGAAGACCAGCCCAATGTTGCGGCGGACGTCATCGCGTTCTTTGACCACGTCGTGACCTGCCACCTTCGCGTGACCCGAGGTGGGGTCAAGCAGCGTGCACAGGATGGAGATAGTGGTCGATTTACCCGCACCGTTAGGTCCGAGGAATCCGAAGGTCTCGCCACGTTCGACTCGTAAGTCGATCCCATTGACAGCGGTGACATCCCCGAATTTCTTGACCAGATTGGTGACTTCGACCGCAGCGGCGGAGGTATTCACACCAGACAACGACATGCGCGCGACCCTACGCGCCTTCCGGAGCGTCCGACAGCATTCGTCTGATCGCGAACATCACCTGTGAGAACCCGATGACTGAGAGAATGAAAGCAACAACCGCCCCTGTTACTGCCCATGTCGTCCCGGCGACGAACGGCGACCACGCGACCAACCCGATAAACACAGCGGTGACGATGATTCGGGTGGGGCGTTCCCAGATGGTGACGGTCGACAATTCCTCGGACCCCAACGCATTAGCTCTCGCGCGGGCATATTCCTGTACCAGCGACAACAGAACGGCACTGGCCACAACCAACCACGGGGCGCCCAGGAGACCAAACGTGATGAGCAGGGCAGCATCCGCGACCCGATCACACACGGCATCGAGCACTTGTCCCCACTGGCTGGTGCGGCCTGTCATCACCGCAACTGCACCGTCCAGGTTGTCCAGTAGGCCAGATACGGCGACGAGTACCACCGCCAACCACAACCATCCGTTGCTGGCTGCTGTGGCTTGCCAATGCCACACGATCACGGGAACAACGGCGGCGAGCAGCATGCCGACGATGGTGATGACGTTAGGTGTGACACGTAATGCGACTAATGGCCGCGCACATACGTAGGCCAGGCTGAGCCATCCCAGGACGAGTTTGTTCGCTGCCGGGTCGATTCCGGCGTGCAACTGGCTCCAGCGCGCCAAGTATTCCGCTCGACTCAGCGGCGCTTGCGTCATCGGCGAGGTAGGCCGAGCTCTTGGTAGATCTGGCGCGTGGCAGTAGAACGATTCAGCGTGAAGAAGTGCAGGCCGGGGGCACCACCCTCTAATAAGGCTGCACAGAACTCACTGGCGAGCTTCACCCCAACTGCGGGCGCGTCTGCTTCCGAAATGTCGATGAAGTGGTTACTGACTTCAGTGGGAATTGAGGCACCTGACAGTTCTGCCATCCGCGTCACTTGTTGCGGATTAGTAATCGGCATGATGCCGGGGATGATCGGGATGGTGACTCCGACCGCATGGGAACGTTCCACCAGATCGAAGTACGCCTGCGGATCAAAGAACAGTTGAGTGATCGCGAATTCTGCGCCAGCGTTCTGCTTGGCCAGCAGTACTTCAGCATCGCGGTCAACGGAACCACTGCCGGGATGGGCCTCCGGGAATGCCCCAACCCCCACGCAGAAGTCGCCTTGCTGCCGCACAAATGACACGAGTTGATCGGCGTAATCCAAGCCTCCCGGCGTGGAGGACCACTGACCACCAGGACCGTCCGGCGGATCGCCGCGCACAGCCAGAATGTTCTCCACTCCAGCATCGGCATACTCACCGACGATCTCCGCGAGTTCTTCAGTAGTAGAACCAACACACGTCAGGTGACCGACCGGGACAAGACCCGTCTCTTCTCGAACACGCTTTGTGATGCCGATGGTGCGATCCCGCGTGCTTCCCCCAGCCCCGTAGGTCACGGAGACAAAGTCAGGCTCAAACTCAGCAAGTTCTTCCAACGCCAACCACAGTTGCCGTTCTCCCTCATCCGTCTTGGGCGGAAAAAACTCGAACGAGAATGAATGTTCTTTGCGCGCAAGAACTTCTCGCATCACGGTAGGCACCCGCCCAGAGTACTCACGTCAGATCAGTCCGTTGACGAACAGTTGACTCCAGATTGCGGTAAAGACCAGCGCAGATAGGCTGCTTCTCATGTCGGTCAACAGTTCCGGTGGCTCGGTATTGGACGTAGAGAACGTTCGATCACGGGTCAGCGAATCGGTCATCTCGTTCGTGGATGACCGATCCCAACTGCTCAACGATGTTGATCCGCATCTCGATGACCTGCATGTGGCATTGCTCGACTTCTTGAATGAAGGCAAGCGTCTGCGACCGGCATTCTGCTGGTGGGGATGGCGTGCGGCAGGTGGCGCTGACGAAGATGGCGTCATCCAAGCGGCAGCCAGTCTGGAACTCCTGCAAGCGTGTGCACTCATTCACGACGATGTGATGGATGGGTCAGATACTCGCCGGAACGCACCATCAATCCACCGACGAATGGCCACCGAACATGCCAATGCCGGGTGGCGTGGAGACTCCGACAACTTTGGTGTGGCAGCAGCGATCTTGCTCGGAGACATCTGCCTGAGCTGGACAGATGAGATGTACTCCACCGCCGATTTGTCGATCGACATCTTGCAGCGAGGACGCCCCTACCTAGACGTGATGCGCACCGAAGTAATGGCCGGGCAGTACTTGGACGTGGTAGCGCAAGCACGGGCAGAAGCTGACTCCGACTTGGCCTTACGTGTAGCAACGTTCAAGTCCGCGAAGTACACGATCGAACGGCCGCTTCAGCTTGGAGCGGCCATGTTCGGTGGCGATGACAAACTCCTCGCTGGCTTGAGCAATTACGGCCTGCCACTAGGCGAGGCATTCCAACTACGTGACGACCTGCTCGGCGTTTACGGCGATCCAGAAGTCACCGGTAAACCTGCAGGTGACGACCTGCGCGAAGGCAAACGCACCTATTTGGTGACCAAAGCACTACAACTGGCAACGCTTGCCGACGCTGCCACACTCGATGCCCTGCTGGGTGATCCGGAACTGGATACCAACGGCATCAATCAGGCACGAGAATTGATCGCCGATACTGGCGCGGGCGCGGACGTGGAACGACTCATCGCCGAACGCACTGAGCAGGCCTTGGAATCACTGGACAAGGTCGACATCGATCCGCAAGCGCGACGAGTGCTGTCCGATTTGGCGGTCGCAGCCACCGTTCGCGCTGGCTAGCAACATGCGCACCGTCAGCGGACCGACCGATCGAGTTGTGATCGTGGGTGCCGGATTAGCCGGACTATCGGCAGCACTTGAACTAGCGGGCGCGGGGCGGCACGTAACCCTGCTGGAACGTGACGCCGAACCAGGTGGTCGGGCAGGAGTATGGCGCTCACAGGGCTACCAAATCGACACCGGCCCAACAGTGTTGACGATGCCGGAGTTGATTGCTGATTCGTTCGCTGCCGTCGGCGAAAACCTTGCCGACTGGGTGGAACTACAACCAGTTGATCCGTTGTATCGGACTCGTTTCCCTGATGGTTCGGTGATTGATGTTCTGGGCAACCCAGAACAGATGGCCGATCAGCTACGGCAAGTAATCGGGCCGCAAGAAGCAGCGGGGTATCAACGGTTCGTCCGTGACGTGACAGCCATGTATCGGATCCAGATGAATGACTTCATCGACCGGAACATCGATTCTCCGCTTGACCTACTAACGCCGAACCTTGCGCGACTAGTTGCTGCCGGAGGCTTTACTCGCCTCTCGCGGTGGGTCAGCCGGTACTTCAACGACCCTCGGACACAACGGATTTTCTCGTTCCAAAGCATGTACGCCGGATTGAGTCCGCACGATGCATTGGCGCTCTACGCAGTGATCTCCTACATGGATTCGGTGGCAGGTGTGAGCGTTCCCAAAGGCGGGATGCACGCGATTGCCAAGGCCATGGCTGACGCTGCCACCAAACACGGTGTCCAGCTCCGACTGAATACCGAAGTCGATCGGATCGTCACCTCATCCGACCGCGCGACCGGGGTCGTGACCGCTGACGGCGAACATATTGCAGCGGATGCAGTGGTCCTCACTCCTGATCTGCCTATTGCCTGGCGTGATCTGCTCGGTCAACAACCCCGGCACGTCAAACGATTGACCTACTCCCCCTCATGCGCCTTGCTATTGGCTGGTTCGCACACGTCGTATTCGCAGATTGCCCATCACAATCTGCACTTTGGGCGCTCCTGGGAATCGGTCTTCGCCCAGATCATCGACCGGGGTGAGCTGATGAGTGACCCGAGCTTCTTCGTCACCAACGGGACCTATCGAGATCCAAGCCTTGCCCCTGACGGCAAGCACACGTATTACGTCTTGTTCCCCACTCCGAACACCACCTCCGGAATCGACTGGACCACTCAGGGACCGAAATATCGTGACCACATGGTGGCCACCTTGGAGCGCGCCGGATACGTCGGTTTCGGGGATGCAATTGAAACCGAACACTTCACAACACCGGCAGATTGGCAAGCCAAAGGAATGGCAGCCGGAACCCCGTTCGCTGCCCGGCACACCTTCCGTCAGACCGGCCCGTTCCGGCCCAGCAACCTCACGGGCGAGAACATCGTGTTTGCCGGTTCAGGCACGACACCAGGTGTCGGAGTCCCCATGGTGATCATCAGCGGTCGTCTTGCCGCTGCCCGAATCACGGGATGAGCTCTGCACACTCGGCTACTCAGCTAGCCCTCAGACGAGGCCGCGATGGGTCGCCCATCTGAAGTTGTCGCGCCCGGGCGATCGCTGGTGGGTCCACCGGCATGGTGCCGTCGTCTTCCGGGTCGCCCAGCAGGAGTCGGCGTTCACGCGGACTGACCGCCAATACGAACCACAAGCTGGCAGCCACAATCAGGGCTGCCACCAAATCAGGGATCTGGACCAGCGAATCCTGGGTTGCACTAGAGGTGATCAAACCGAACAAGGTGAGCCCTGCCGATCCAATTAATGCGATCCGGAACTCCACCCGCTTCAATCCACACGCGGCAAAGATCGGCAGACTCCACAGCAAGTACCACGGTTGGACCACAGGCCCCAACACCACTAGTGCGAAGAACGCCAAGCCTGCTGCACGAACAGGATTGCGGCCCTGTGGACGAAGACACAACCATGCCAAGAACATGGCTAAAACCAGCGTGGACAGTAGCCGAACCCCGGTAACCAGCGGATCAGTGACATCGAGCCCGAATAGGTGCCCAATCCCACCCAAGAGCATGGCAAGCGCAGTAGGCGGTGACAACCAGGTTCGAACTGCACCCGGTGTGCTCAATGCACTAATCCAGCCCACACCTGTGCCGGTGACGACCTCTAAAACAAGCAAAATGGCCCCGGCGATCACCCCCACCATCACCCAACGTTTGATGATCTGTTTCCAATCCGCATTGGCCCCGGCCCACAACAATCCGACAAACGGCAAGGCCACTAGACCAACCGGTTTCACACTGCCCGCCAACGTCACCACGATCACTGCCAGCCATGCCTGATGGCTGGCGGCTAACAGCAGCCCTAAGACGACTAACCCCGCCATCAATGCGTCGTTATGGGCACCCGAGATGAAGTGCATCAACA
>JBDHZU010000095.1:0-7838 GCA_039812085.1 Candidatus Nanopelagicales bacterium
AGGAGTCGAGTTGGCATCTCAACATCCAGTGGCTGTGGCAATTCGTCGGCAAGCAGACGAACCTCGTCCCTGCCTCGAACCGACAGTTGTCACTGGTCGTGGCGCCACGGGAATCATCGACGGACTGCGAGTGACGATCGGCAGTCAGCGATATGTCATCCCTAACAGTGGATCGCTATCCGCTGACGCCCAACGATTTGTTGACCAATGTTCCGAACGTGGACATACGACGGTTTTCGTTTCTGTTGGTGCTGTGGTGGTCGGCATCTTTGGCTTGGCTGATGAAGCTCGCGTAGATGCTGCCTTGGCAGTAACCGACCTTCGTCGACTGGGCGTTAAGCCCACTCTGTTGACCGGTGACAACAGCCGAATAGCCACCGATGTCGCTCGCGAAGTCGGAATCGATTCGGTGACTGCGGATGTCCTCCCAACGATGAAGGCAGACACGATCCGTCAACTGCAAAACCACGGACATGTGGTGGCGATGGTCGGTGATGGCATCAACGATGCGGCCGCAATCGCTACTGCTGATCTTGGGATTGCCGTCGCCACTGGTTCAGATGTTGCGCTGCAACATGCAGACATCATCTTGATCAATGACGATCTGCGGTTGACCGGTGCGGCCATCTTGTTGGCCCGAAGGACCCATCGGGTGCTTCGCCAGAACTTGTGGTGGGCGTTTGGTTACAACGTGGCTGCAATTCCTCTCGCTGCATGCGGGCTACTCAACCCATTGGTCTCGGCTGCCGCCATGGCGCTGTCTTCCACAGTGGTAGTAGCGAATAGCTCTCGGTTACGTCGAGTCGCTCCACGTGCGCTGCGACCACATCGACCCGGTTACTCCCGGCCTCAAACCGGTTTAGACACCAACCTCAAAACCCTGGTGAACTCGGCGACAGGGAAGGGAGGTCAACATGTCTGATAACTCAGAAAACTCTGCGGAGAACTCTGCGTGTAGCAACCCCAATTGCACCTGTGAGAACTGCGATTGTGGTGACAACTGCACGTGCGAACACTGCTAATAGACATGAGAAGCGAAGACCCCCGTTGACCAAACGGGGGTCTTCGTTCATTTGTCACCAGCCGAATCGAACTGACACAGTTGCCCGATGGCCAAAAAGGTGCGCGACCCTGCCACCGGCGAAGTCGGCAAGGACGGTCTGCCGATTGTTGAGTTTGTCGATGTGGCTCACGTTCGTCTGTGGCTGATCCAGAACGCGACAGACAACCCCGGCTTCTGGATGAAGATGGGTAAGAAAGCCAATCCGAATCCCTACGTCACCTATGCCGAGATGCTCGATGAGTGTCTATGCGTGGGATGGATCGATGGCCAGATCGGCCGGTACGACGAGTTCTTCTCATTGCAACGGTGGGTTCCTCGTCGCCCGCGCAGTGTCTGGTCCAAGAACAACGTCGAACATGTCGAACGATTGACAGCGGAAGGGCGCATGCAGCCTGCCGGTATCGCCGCGGTCGACGCTGCCAAGGCCGACGGTCGATGGGAGAAGGCGTATCACCCGGCATCAACCGCAGAAATCCCACCGGAGTTGGCACAAGCCTTCGCCAACGATCCGCTGGCACAGGCGGTATTCGATGCCTTGGATTCGGCAAACAGATATGCCGTGATCTTTCGCATCCACAATGCGAAACGCCAAGAAACCCGAGACCGCAACGCTGCAAAGTTCGTCGAGATGTTGCACAAAGGCGAGACTCCGCATCCGCCAGGCAAACAAGCGGCAGCGCGGATTGCTCACGTACTGGATGAACATTCACGTTCGAGCAGTTGACCTGGCATCGTTGGCTCTGCGAATACCGCCACCAACCAGGAGCCCACACATGAGTGAAGACATCCACCAGATCGACCTTCCCGAGGAATTGGTCCCCGGGGTCTATGCCGACTTCGCCAGTGTGTGGCACACCCCAAGCACCTTCACGTTGGACTTTGCCGCAGTCGCTGCGCCCCCGGAGATGCAGCAAGACGAGACCGGATTCGACCACTCAGTGCTGAAGTCACGGGTTGTGGCACGTGTGCGGATTCCACCGAGCCAAGTGTTCGAGATCATGAAGGCATTGGAATTGCAGCTTTCGGCCTGGGAGCGCGAACAAGCCGAACAACGTGAGATCGAGGACTAAGCACTGAACAGTTCTGAGAGTTACGACGTACCGGATCTGCCGATACCGCCACGGCGAAATTTCGGTCCTCGCCCCCGAGACCCCCGCCCGCACCGATCAATATGGGCGAGCATTCGCACTGGGTTGGTCTTCGGTGTGGCAGCCGCGGCCGCCAACATCCTGGTGTGGGTGATCGCGCGGGCTTTCGGTGCATCAATGGATGCCGTCACCAACGGTCAGCTCGTACAGATTGGTCCTCTGGTCGTCGTGCTCACCACGCTGTTGTCCGCTTTGATCGCCGGAACCGCCACCGGGATAACAGCCAAGCTCATGCGACAACCCACCCCATGGGTCGTGATGTTTGGCCTGATCCTGACGGCAACCAGCCTGTCAGCACCGTTAGGACAACCATCGTCCACAAGCCGATCAACCGTGGTCGCACTCGTGGTGATGCACCTCGTGACGAGCATCATCGTGCTCGTTGGGCTGGTGCGCGGACTGTCCGGCGACGACCGCGCCATGCGGACGTGACCTGGGTCCTTGCGCTTTGTTACTAGTGAGTAGCATAGTGGTGTTATTACTCGCCAGTAACAACGGGGTTTTCGCTCGGCTGGCGCACACCACCACCTCTCGAGGGAGTTGACCATGGGTCACTACAAGAGCAATCTTCGCGACATCGAGTTCAACCTCTTTGAGGTTTTTGGGCTGAGCGACCGTCTGGGTAAGGGACCGTTCGCAGAGATGGACGAAGAGACCGCCCGCGATCTGCTTAAGGAAGCAGAGAAGCTGGCGATTGGTCCGCTGGCCGAGGGATTTGCTCCTGGTGACCGCAACCATCCCCAGTACGACCCCAAGGAATGCACCGTCACCTTGGACGAAGACTTCAAGAAGTCCTTTAAGGCTCTCTACGACTCCGGCTACTGGGCCGCTTCCCTGCCCGAAGAACTCGGTGGCAGCGGCGCTCCCACCAGCCTGCACTGGGGAATGGCCGAGATGTTCCTCGGCTCGAACCCCGCCGCCTACATGACGATGGCTGGCCCCGGATTTGCCACCATCCTGTGGAGTCTCGGCACCGAAGAGCAGAAGCGCTGGGCGACCTTCATGATCGAGCGCGAGTGGGGCGCCACCATGGTGCTCACCGAGCCTGACGCTGGTTCCGATGTCGGCGCTGGCCGCACCAAGGCTGTGCAGCAAGAAGACGGCTCCTGGCACATCGAAGGCGTGAAGCGATTCATCACCAACGGTGAGAACGACTTCAACGAAAACATCATTCACCTGACACTGGCTCGTCCCGAAGGCGCTGGACCGGGCACCAAGGGTCTGAGCCTGTTCGTCGTTCCGAAGGTCACGTTCGATTCAGAGACCGGAGAGTTGGGCGAACGCAACGGCGTTTACACCACCAACCTTGAAAAGAAGATGGGCATCAAGTCCTCTACCACCTGCGAACTCACCTTTGGTGAGAAAGAGCCAGCAGTCGGCTACCTCGTCGGAGATGTCCATGACGGCATCGCCCAGATGTTCAAGGTCATCGAATACGCCCGCATGATGGTCGGCACAAAGGCCATCGCAACCTTGTCGACCGGTTACCTCAACGCTCTGGACTACGCGAAGAACCGCGTGCAGGGAGCTGACCTCACGCAGATGACGGATAAGACCGCTCCTCGCGTGACGATCACTCACCACCCCGACGTTCGTCGCAGCCTGATGACTCAGAAGGCATACGCCGAAGGACTGCGCGCTCTGGTTCACTACACGGCCCTGCATCAGGATCGTGTGGAAATGAACCACGAAGAGCACGGCGACGGTGGCATGGACGATCGCGTGAACGATCTGCTGCTGCCCATCGTCAAGGGCGTCGGTTCCGAACGCGCCTGGGTGCTGCTCGGTACCGAGTCGCTGCAGACCTTCGGTGGTTCCGGCTTCTTGCAGGACTACCCGCTGGAGCAGTACGTCCGCGATGCCAAGATCGACACCCTGTACGAAGGCACGACCGCGATCCAGGGCATGGACTTCTTCTTCCGCAAGATGGTCCGCGATCAGTTCCAGGCGATCACCAAGGTCGCGGGAGAAATCACCGAAACCATCAAGGCCACCGGCGAAGGCGACCAGCTTTCCGCCGAGCGTGAGCTGCTGGGCAAGGCGCTGGAAGATGTCCAGGGCCTGATCGGCACCTTGGGTGGCTGGCTGATGAAGTCCCAGGAGGACTCGCGTGAGCTGTACCGCGTGGGACTAAACACCACTCGTTTGCTGATGTCCGTCGGTGATCTGATCATCGGTTGGTTGCTGCTCAAGCAAGCTGATGTGGCAGTGGCCGCACTGGCTGGCGATCCGGGTAACGACAAGGCCTTCTACGAAGGCAAGGTCGCCACGGCACGTTGGTTCGCGCAGAACCGTCTGCCACTGCTGGCCGCCGAACGCGCCGTTGCCGAGACAACCTCACTGGATGTCATGGAACTGCCGGAAGAGTCGTTCTAAGCACCAGCTTCTCTACGAAAGCGCCCAACCGCTCGTGTGCGGTTGGGCGCTTCGTTTGTATGCGCGACATACCTACAGAGTTGGACTCGGAACACCCTGCTCGGATGACGAATGCGCCTGTGGTCCCGCCGTTCTACCGAGCATGGTTCGCCGAACGGGTTTCGAGAATTTTCGAGAGAAACGGGTGACGTATTGTCGGATGCGTGACTTCACTGCTCCGAATCCTGATTTCTGCCGTACTCGCACTGTTTGCGATTGCACTTGCTGCCCCGGCTAGCTGGGCACACGATCAACTGGCCTCATCATCACCAAGCTCTGGGCAAGCCCTGACCCAGGCACCCAGCCAGATCGTGCTGACATTTGAAGAAGCACCAATGGAAGGAACGGCAGCCGTTACTGCCACCGATTCTTCCGGTAAGTCTGTTGAGATCGGTCTGCCATCCGTCTCAGATAACGTCGTGAAAGTCGCCTGGCCTGCCAATACACCTGCTGGTTCCTACACCGTGAACTGGCGAGTGGTATCTGATGACGGCCATCCGGTCAGCGGACAGATTCCGTTCTCCTACACCTCCGCAGCCGCCACCACCGCTGCAGCAACGCCGACCGCAACATCTACCCCCAGCACGTCCAGTGATTCGTCGATGCCGGTATTGATTCCGGCGTTAGGGGCAGCAGCCCTCGTCCTGGCAGGCATCATTGGATTACTGATTCGTCGTCGTTCTAGTCAGGACTCTTGATCCCTAGGTAGCCGTTGACCACCACTGAGAACATAAAAACCAAGCGCGTCGATATTTCCGACAAGCGCTTGGGTCGTTCTGTGGGCGGACGGCTTGCTGCTGTCTTTGTCGGCATCGCGCTATTGGCGGCAGTCGGTGGCGTCTTCGTCTCCGGTGGGAACTACCAACCGTCACCTGGCGGATTGCCTGATGCCGGACCGTTGGTCAGTTGGGGCGTCCTGGTTTTCACCACGTTGTTCATCGTGGTGGGAATCGGAACCATCGGACTACTGCTATACGCGGCATTCCTCGACCCAATCGCTGGCGACAACTGGGTATCTCGTTCTGGACGTAGTGCAACGCTAAATGCTGGCCTGCTGTCGTTGGTGTGGGCATCAACCGCTTTTGGCGCTGCCGTCTTCTCGTTCTCGAACATCCTTGCCGTCAATCTCGACAGTGCATTTTCTGCCTCGTTAGTACAGACCTATGCGTGGGACATCACAACGGTTCGCGTCTACGGATTCGCGATGGTGTTCGCTATCGCATTAGCAATCGGATGCTTCCTGTCCAGCCGACTCAAGACGATCTCGTGGTGGTTACTGCTTGCCGTCATCACGGTGAGTTTGCCCGCGCTCGCTGGGCACTCCGCTGGACTCGGCGATCACCGTTTAGCGATGACCTCCGGGGTCGTACACGCTGCCACCGCAGCACTGTGGGTGGGCGGACTGCTCGCCTTGGGCTTAGTGGCATGGCCGTCTCGTCGCCGATTGACCAGTGAGCAGTTAAAGATCGCTGCCAGCAGATTTAGCGCAATTGCGTTGGTCTGTGTTGCTGCCCTGGCATTGTCTGGAATCGGGGCAGCGTGGACTCGTCTCAACGGCCTGGACGACTTGGTATGGACGGGCTACGGGCGCCTCATCCTGGGCAAAGCGATTCTGTTGATCGCTCTTATCGGCCTGGGTTGGCGGATGCGTCACCGCGTGCTGTCCTCGATGACCGGGCACAACGCCCGTAGCGCGTTCGCGAAGGTCTCACTCATCGAACTGGTCCTCATGTCCACCGCGATGGGTTTGGGCGTCGCCCTGTCGCAGAGTGCGCCACCTCGCTCAGAGATCATCTTCACTACCCAGGGCGAACTCCAACTGGGGCACTACTACCCGCCATCACCAACTGCCGCCAACGTGATCTTTGGCTGGTCATTTGATGCCCTGTTCTTTGTGCTCGCGCTGGTCGCCGCTGGTATGTACCTGGCGGGTGTGAAGCGGCTACGCGATCGTGGCGACAAGTGGCCAGTGATGCGGACATTCAGTTGGCTACTCGGTCTGGGGTTATTGGTGTGGGCCACCAATGCCGGGATCGCGCGGTACTCCGAGGTCAGTGTTTCGATCCACATGGTTCAGCACATGGTGTTGTCGATGATGGTGCCAATTCCGTTGGTTCTCGGTGCCCCAGTGACGCTGGCATTACGCGCCTTCGCGCCAAGTCCCACGGGTGGGCGCGGTCCACGCGAATTGATCAACGAGGCGATCCATTCACCGCTCGCCCGATTCATCACCCACCCCGCCTACATCTTGGCGATCTACGCACTGGGGCTTTACGGCCTGTACTTCACCAGCTTGTTCGGCGTGATGATGAGCAACCACGTCGGGCACATCCTGATGACATTCCACTTCGTTGCCACCGGCTACTTGCTGTGCTGGGTGACGATCGGGATTGATCCCCGACCGCGGCAACTGCCGCATTGGGGGCGGCTGGGCCTCGTCATCGTGACCCTGTTGATTCACACCTTCTTCGCACTGGCTCTCATGCAGTTCACGGCGCCGATCGGTGCCAGTTGGTACTCCGTGGTGCGGCCACCCTGGATGCTCGACCAGGTACATGACACCGTGCTGGCAGGCCAAGTCGCCTGGGGCGTGGGTGAACTGCCCGCCTTGGTCTTGCTGCTCATCATTTCGGTGCAGTGGGCGCGCAGCGACGAGCGCGAATCCAAGCGGCGTGACCGGTTTACCGCATCGCATGGCGACAACGAACTCGACGACTACAACAAGTACCTCGCGCAGCTAAACCGCAAGAACCGTTGAGTTCTTGCAGTCCTCCAACAAGTCAGGCCTAGAGAACGCGGTCGCGTAATACCGGAAAGTCCGCGCGAACTTGATCGGGGTAGTTCGGATCAATGTCGGCGTAGAGGATCTGCTCAGTGTCGTCTGCTTGGACGACGACCTCTCCCCACGGATCGACGATCAGACTCTCGCCGCCCATCTTCACGCCACCGTTCGTGCCTACGGCATTGCACCCGACGAACCAGGTCTGGTTTTCAATTGCACGGGCAGTCGCCAGCACTGTCCACCGAGCAATGCGCGAGGTTGGCCAACCAGAACACATCACCATCGCTTGGGCTGCGCGCGACATTTGTTCGCGGAATAGCTCCGGGAAGCGCAAGTCGTAACAGGTGGACAAGCCAGTACGGCCAAGCGGACTGTTCACCACCACGATGTCCTGACCACCTTCGAGAACTGCAGCCTCGCCACTGTCGAA
>JBDHZU010000096.1:0-7748 GCA_039812085.1 Candidatus Nanopelagicales bacterium
CTAGTTTGAGGTCAACTGAAGCATTCGGATCCAGTTTGTCTGCCAAAGTGCAGGTAACGAGTCCAGACGCAGTCGAGCAACTCCATGGGCTACCGACTGATGCCACGGCAGTCAAGTGGCTGGGGATCGGGAAAGTCACCGTGAAATCACCCGGGTCCTGGCTTGGACCGTTGTTCTTGACCGTAAAGGTGGCCTGCTTGCTGGGACCTCCAGCAACCAGCGTCAGATCATCATTCGTTGTGATTTGGATGTCCGCATCCACTACAGCAAGCAGAACAATGTGCGCGTTGTCATTGGTCGGGTCAATGTCCCCTGGGACGCTGATCTGGCCATCAACAGTCACCGAATCAGGGGCATCGGCAGCGAGTGACACACTCATTTCCACTCGGTCAAACTGTGTTCCTGGCGCAGCCGCAGAATTTAAGGTCTGGGTGCAGGTGACAGTAACCGGGCCTGTACCAGTTGTCGGCGTGCAGTTCCACGCACCAGAAGAAGTGATCCCTGCCAGGCTCGCGCCACTTGGAATCTTGTAGGTGCTCGTCACTACAGTGCCAGCAGGCAATGTCGACGGGCCATTGTTCATGGTGTCCCCGTAGACAGGCACCGGCGGACCACCCTTGGTGGGCGTACCCCCTTCAGTCATGGCGATCGAGCCATCAACCTGCGGCGTCACCGTGACGTTATCCGTCGAGGTGTTGTCACCTGGATTGTCTTCCGTGCCATCAGTGGTGGTGACACTCGAGGTGTTAGAGAAGTCGCCGATATCTGTTGCCAGCTTGGCGGTCAGCAAAATATCGGGAGCGACCTCACCAGGGGCGAGCACTTTGGCATAGGTACAGGTCACATCTTGACCAGAGGCATTACAGGTCCAGTCTGGTCCTGTTCCACTCACATAGGTCAGACCTGACGGCAAGGCGTCCGTCACGGTGATCGGCTTACCCGGAACCACACCAGCAACCGACGGCCCCTTATTGCTGACCGACAGCCTCCAGGTTCCGTTGGTACCTGGCACCATCGCACCGCTGTGGCGCTTCTGCATGACCAAGTCATGGTGACGTTCCACCGTGACAGTCTTATCCCCTTCACCTGGTGTGCCTGTCGTGCTTGAGGTTCCGTTCGCGGTGTTCTGCTGGGTCGAACCATCAGCAACGTCTGCCGGGACCTTGACCGTTACCGTAATTTCCGGAGCTTCAGCGCCATTGGCCAAAGTGGTTCCCGCGGAGGTCACACATCGGACGTTTTGGCCGGTGTTCGTACATGACCAGCCACTACCCGTCGCGCTCACAAAGGTCTGTCCGGACGGCAGCTCGTCAGTGACCACCAGTGGGCCTTGCGCCGTCTGGGGGCCATTGTTCTTGAGTTTCAAGGTGTAGGTGCCGTTGCTGCCCGCCGTGAACTTGTCGGCGGCAGTCTTGGTCAAGGACAGGTTGGCGCGAGGATCGCTCACCGTCAGCTCAACTTTGTTGCCCGGGAACTCCAACGGAACATTGCCCGTCACCGAGTTCACAGCCATCTTGGGACTGTTGATCACCTTTTCGCCATCTTGCGCCGATGACTTCACCACAACGTCATAGGTGATCACCCATGGTCCGGAGTTTGGTTTACCCGCCGCTCCAATATTGCCGATCGGCACGGTGAGCACTCCACTATCAACGCTGGCACCACCGGCGACAGTTCCGTTGACCTTGGCCGATCCACTGACGTAGTCAGCGTTCGTCGGGAGGGTGTCAAGCAAGCGCGCATTCGTTCCGCCATCGTCGCCTGTGTTCTGAGTGGTCACGGTGTAGCGGACCGTGTCACCTGGCTTGAGCACTCCGCCGTTGACATCGAGCGCGGTCTTGGTCGGAACCAGTTTGGGGGTGTAAAGCTCTGCCTCAAAAGTGAACGCCGTTGGGTAGTAAGCATCCGAGTTAGTCGTCGCCTTCAGCACGGCCGAGGTATCGCCATTGCCCAACTTGCCACTGGCATCGATCCGACCAATATCGAATCCCAATTGATTGTTGAAGTTGGGGCTCTTCGTCGTGACTGGTGTACCCGGTGGTTGATTGATGAATGAGCTGAAGAAGTTTGTCGGCGCACGCGACGAGTCAGAAAGCTGCGAGGTTCCCTTTGATGGGGACTTGAGCGACAGAGTGTCGCCCTGCAAACCACGGTCGCCCTCAAAGGAAACGAAGCCGACCTGACTCTTGACCACACCGTCTGGCGGGGTACGGAATCCGCTCACCGGAATGTCGACACCTTGCCCGTCGCGCACATCAGCGAACCCGTTGAACACAGTGATACTGCGGACCGGTTCATTCTGGGATGCGTAAACGACGATGAGCGACCAACCAGCAAACAGGTCCGGGCCTTCTGACGCGGCCTGAATATTGCCGACTGTGTAGGTGCCATTGGCTGCGCTCTTGATCAGACTGGTCACATTGGCAATGGCACTGTAGGCAATACCGTTGTCATTCTTACCCTTGTTGTCGTGGTACTGGTCCACGGTGTCGGCGACGATGTCTTGATAGGGCGCACTCGCCTCGACTTTGAACTTGACCCGATTCTTCAAGCCCTCATTTGGTGCCTTCTTCTTTGCATCCTTATGCCAGATACGGCCACCCCAGGTGAGATCCGCTCGGACAACCGTGGCACCCGCTGGCATCGCCAAGTTCGCACTACTGGAGTTGAACGTCGAACCATCGTTATCAATATCGACGTACTCCATGGTGTAGCTGTTGTTGTTATCGGCAGCCCCTGCTTGGGCGGCAGCGCACTTGCCCTTGTTCGCACCCAACGTCTTGCTACACGTCATGTTGGTATTACCGACAAGACGGGTGGAACCTGCTAGATCCGCGTCGAACCGCTTTGAGAAGGGGCGAATGACAGCGCCCTCTGCAGGGGTCGAGACAGCGACCAGAGCCAGCGTGGAAGCAAGCACGGCAAGGATGGCGGAAATGACCACGGCGCTGCGTGGGCGAGAAGACACGCTCATGGTTGATCAACCTAGAGCCGGATCCGCCTAGATCACCGAATAACCCCGATATCCTGCGGAAAATGTTCACTCCCCGTACACACCCTCAAGATTCAGGCGTCGATCTTGTCGGTTACAGAGAAGAAACCGAGTGATACGAGAGGAACTGCGCAACTCGTGTCTTGAGTCTCGCAGAACTCGTAGTTGCTCATCTTCCACCTCTTGTTGTCAGGACTTCGAGGGGTAACCGCTTTCCTCCGCCGAATGGCCCTCGCCGCTTGCATAAGAGATGCCCGACGCTGCTAATGTTGCGTCTGCTTTCGCGCCGTTAGCTCAACTGGCAGAGCAGCTGACTCTTAATCAGCGGGTTCGGGGTTCGAGTCCCTGACGGCGCACTCTGATGGAGTGGGTGGTGTCCAACTAATGGGCGCCACCCGCACCCATTACCGGCCAGAGAAGGCAAACCAGTAGAGCGCTGCAATCGCCAGGATGACGAGCGGATAGGCGATTCTCGCGGACACGTCGAGTACCCGAACCGCCGCCAACTTTCGTGAATCCGTCAAGTGTCTGCCCACCAGGGTGACGACAATCGCTGAGCCCGCGAGGGCGATGAAGGCGTAGTACGCCCACTCAATCGCCACTGTGTAGTCCACTGACGGCAACGAACTGGTCACCGTATTGAGCATGACGGCACCGGTGAGGATTCCGGTGACGCCGAAGGAGACTCGACTCGTGGTGTCTTTATGACTCATCCACAGCGAGACGTAAACGACGATCGCCAACAACAACAGCGGCAACATGTTCTTGACCAAGAAGCTGGGGACATCGCGGCTGATCTCAATGGTGGTCAGCATCTGGGAGTAGGTGATTCCCGTGGTTCCGCCAGTAAAGAAGGGATCACCAAGACCGCCGGTGTTACCCACACTGTTCGGCACGAAGTAGACGGCGTCCGCTACCCAGTTGGGAATCTGATCAATGGTGGACCCTGAGTCCACCCCGCTTTCCAGCCGAGACTCTTGAGACTGATCGACGACGTCAACGTCCGGCACGTACGACATGCGAGCCGCCGGCAGGGTCCGATTCTGGACGGTGATCGGCAGTATCTGGCGATCGAATGGGAAGTCCGCAAACTCCATCTGAGTCTTGAAATTTCCCCGCACTTGATACAGCTCGTACGTCTGTCCGCCAACTGTTTCCTTGCGCTGCGGTTCGCCAATCGACAACGAGGAATCGACGGCGTTGGGGAACACCACATCCGTGGCTTCATGCACGCCGGGGCCGTACTTGAACCAAATGAAGAAGTTTGCGTTGAACGTCTGCGACGCGGCATCTAACTCATCAATCTCATTGACGTTCACACCCACCGAGACCACGTTCTGAATGGTGTAAACCGAGTCCAAGAACTTGACGGCTTCACCGTTCTTGAGCGCATCAGCTAACGGGACACCAGCCTGGGGACTGTACGGAGCGAGCTGCGACTGGGCGGACTCAATGTATAGCTGTCCACTAGGCGTGATCCGACCGGACTCGAAGGCAACCGGTCGAACGGCAGCATCATCTGCATTGAAGTAGATAGCACCTGTGAGTCCCGGAATCGACGTTTGCACAGTGCGGGCATGATCGAAGCGCGCCCGAATCTTTTCTCTGTCTTCTGCCCGTGATCCGCTAGTGAAACCGAGGCTCTGCTCCGTCATGGCATGAGCAAAGGCGTCGACTGCGTCATAGACCAGGCCGGCAGACCAGAACGGCCGATATCCGTACTTGGCTTGGTAGTCGTTGTAGAACCGAACTGCCTCACCGGTCAGCGTTCCTTGCACCAGGGGAGCCGCAGCGATTGCATCGTTAATGACGCTGCTACCACTACCCCGCAACCTGTTGAAAAACTCATCAGTTGCCAGCGAGTCGGCTCCCACCAACTTGGCCTTAATGTCTTTCTCTCGTAGCTTTGGCCCCAACTTGCCGATATTGGCATCCATCGTCGCCAAGATGATCGGGCCTGGATCTGAAACCTTGGAGATCTTGTCTGCCACCTCATCCAGGTAGGTATCGACTGAGGTTGGCCAGGTGGGCGTCATGATTTCGGCCTGAACATCACCGCCAGACGCCTTGATGCTCTTGACGTAAGCGGCCCGCAGATCACGGTTCACAGCATCATCTGCGTAAACGATGATTGACTTCTTGGCCTGCATCACACTGGTCACGTAAGCCGCAATTCCCGCGCCTTCCATCGTGCTGTCAAAGACAGTTCGGAAGTAATACGGGTTATTACGAGATAACGCATCGGCAGTCGCCGTCGCCGTGATGACGGGCATCTTGCCAGCCTTATAAACCGGACTAGCAGCCTCCGATGTCGTCGATAGGTAGTGGCCAATCACTCCAAGGAAACGACCATCGTCAACGATCTGCTGAGCAACTTGTTTGGCCGTGGTCGGATCGTTGTGGTCGCGGAACACCTTCATCGCTAGGGTGTGGGACCCCATCCGACCTGACTCATTCCAACTATCGATCGCCCACTGGGCACTATTGATGATCTCTTGGGCGGAGTCCGCGCCATCATCGTTCTCACCAACAACGACGGCAATATATTGCGTATCTGATCGAAATAAATTAACCGCCCAGACCAACCCACCGACCAGGGCAAGCACGGCGGCAGCAGCTACTGCACGCAAGATGATGCGCCGCCGACGTGCCTTCCGTAGCTCTGGAACATAACCGCGGACAAACTCTGGCGGTGGCGGGTCGACGATGGCGCGCAGTTCGGGGGGCGTCTTTTTGTCGATTCCACGCAAAGGCCCCAGAGCGGCACTGGCCTCCTGCAGTGGGTTGAGTTCCTTTGCCCGTTCAAGGCAGAACTTCTTCTCGCCGTCGTCTTCAGTGCATGCGGCAAACCACAACCAGGCCAACTCGTATTCAGGATCAAGCGCGAGGGCTTCCGCCAGCAAAGTACGCGCACCGGAGATGTCACCGCTCTCCAGAGCAGCGATTCCTTGTCGAGTACGTTCTGCCGCGTAGACCTCAGCCATGAGCAGTCACGACCTCAGAGATAGAGGCCAGTCTCCTCAGGTCGGACCCGAGCAGAAGCGACCGCATGGATATCGCGTTCACGCAAGAGCACATACGCTCGCCCCTGCAGTTCAACTTCACCGCGATCCTCCGGTTCGAATAAGACTCTGTCGCCGACTTCCAACGTTCGTACGTTGGGGCCTACCGCAACCGCGTTTGCCCACTCCAGACGTCGACCCACCGTCGCCGTTGCCGGGATCAAAATGCCACCGGCAGAACGTCGTTCAGCGTCTCCTGCATCAAGCGCAACCAAAATACGGTCGTGAAGCAGTTTGATCGGTAAAGCCGGATGATCGCTCGCCGACGACTCCAGTTGAGCAGATTGTGACGTTGACACGTCACTAACGACCGTAGCGGCGGCCGCGAATAACGCGGCGAACAACGATCACGCCAGCCACTGTGCCGACAGTTCCAGCAACCCGCGTTGGCCGCACCTGTCCGTACTCATCGACATAAAAGCCTTTGACCTTGGCGACGGCGCGACTAGCAATGTGCTTGGGGCTGACTGCTTGCTTAACCGCAGACTGCAACTGCCCCACTGTCTCGACGAGACGTTCGCGGGATTGTTCGATGTCCGCTTCGATGTCAGCGATCGAACGCTGCTGCGGGACATCCTGTTGCTGTTTATTCGCAACGTCGTCCGTGGCCTTAACCGCCACCTCGCCAGAACCCATGCGAGCAACCTTAGTGCGATCAGCGGTAGCCAAGCCCGGTAGACCCTCACCCACTGGAACTACCGTCTGCCGTGCAGCGTGCCAGGATGTCTGCCAGGACTCATCGACTCAGGAGCAACCCATGACCAGACTGTCCCCCGGCGATAAAGCACCAGACTTCACTGCCACCGACGATTCCGGTACCACGCGAAGCCTGGCCGACTACAAAGGTCAGCGAGTCGTGCTCTACGCCTACCCGGCAGCGATGACACCGGGTTGCACCAAGCAAGCATGCGACTTCCGCGACTCCTTGGACGCACTACATAGCGCTGGTCTACAAGTGCTCGGCATCTCTCCGGACAAACCTGAGAAGCTCGCCAAATTCGTCGAACGCGATCAGCTCACTTTCCCCCTACTGTCCGATCCGGATAAGAAGATCCTCACGAGCTACGGGGCATACGGAGAAAAGAAGCTGTACGGCAAGGTCGTCACGGGCGTGATCCGATCCACCTTTGTCATCGACGAAAAAGGGAAGATCGAATACGCGGCCTACAACGTCAAGGCCACCGGACATGTCGCCAAACTTCGACGTGACCTGGGAATCGACTAACGACTGGCTTGTGAGCGCGCCTCAGCTAGCGCTGCATAGTCCGGCAAGATCCCCTGCTCGCGAGCCTGTTCCCAGGTTGGAGCTTGCTGATCCTTGTCGCTGAGCACGTAGTCCAGCTCAGGTAACGGCAGACCCAACCGAGAGTCCAACGGATTGATCCCGAATTCGTTACCTGGGCTATACGGCGTCGAACATAAGTAAGTCACTGTCGCCCATTCGGTCAACGCCACAAACGCATGGCCGACGCCTTCTGGCAGGAACAACGCTTCCCGGCCATCCGCCGTTAGCTCGGCTGAGACAACCTCGCCCTCAGTGGGAGAACCAACTCGCACATCAATTGCAAGGTCGAGGACTGAACCCGCCGCACACACGACGTACTTGGCTTGACTCGGCCAGTTGCGAGCAAAGTGCACACCCCGCAACGACCCTTGCCGAGAAACCGACTGATTGACCTGAACCATGTCGAATA
>JBDHZU010000097.1:0-7648 GCA_039812085.1 Candidatus Nanopelagicales bacterium
CCGTTGACTACCACGTCTTATGGCGTGGGTGAGTTGATTGCACATGCGGTCGAGGTCGGGGCGCGCCGCATCGTCGTTGGGCTGGGTGGTTCGGCAACCAACGACGCTGGCGTGGGGATGTTGGCTGCGCTAGGTGCGCACACCAGCGATGACGTGGCGCTCGATATGGGCGGTGGCGTTTTGGCTGATCTGGCTGAACTGGATCTGACAATGCCCCGTTCGACGCTGGCAGGCGTCGAACTAGTGGCGGCAAGCGATGTCGACAATCCGTTGCTCGGACTAACCGGTGCGACCAACAGTTTTGCCCGACAAAAAGGTGCCGACGACGACGCGGTGATGCGGCTTGAGGCGGCTTTGGAAGCCGTGGTTGCTGCGATTGGTCGCACCGATGACGGACGTAACCCAGCGGTGGCGATGGGATCGGGCGCGGCAGGCGGCATGGGTTACGGCTTGCTGTGTCTCGGGGCTCACCGGGTGCCGGGTATTGGGACGGTTGCTGATGCCCTCAATCTGACCGAACGTATGAGTCACGCTGATCTCGTGGTGACGGGGGAGGGCTGCTTCGACTGGACCAGTCTGCGAGGAAAAGTGGTGACGGGAGTAGCGCAAGCTGCCACTGCGGTGGCTCGTCCCTGTGTGGTTGCTGCCGGAACTGTGCTGGTGGGGCGCCGTGACTACGCGGCAATCGGAGTGACGGGTGCTTATTCCATGGCGGACATCGTCGGATCGACGGACATCGCGATAAATGATCCGTGGAACAGCCTGGCGACGACTGCCCAGCGCATCGCCCGAACCTGGTCACCGGCTGCTGGGAGTCCGTGACACGCGACACTGGCCCTGCTGGTGGTCGCTGTGCGACCATGGACGGGCGTGTCACGTACGGGAATGTCCGGCACAGCGCGCATGTTGACTCACAAGTAGTCCGCCCAAATCCACGCAGGGAGCACAGGATGACCGCCGACACCACCACTGAGACTGCCGAGACCGTTGCGTCTGGTGTTGTTTTGACCGATACCGCTGCTGGCAAGGTGAAGAGCCTGCTTGAGCAAGAAGGTCGCGATGACCTCGCGTTGCGCGTTGCTGTGCAGCCAGGCGGTTGTTCCGGACTTCGCTACCAACTGTTCTTCGATGACCGCACCCTTGATGGCGATGCCACGCAAGACTTCGACGGCGTGAGCGTTGTTGTCGACCGCATGTCCGTGCCGTACTTGGGTGGAGCAGTCATCGACTTCGTGGACACGATCGAGAAGCAAGGCTTCACGATCGACAACCCCAACGCCACCGGCTCCTGCGCCTGCGGCGATTCCTTCCACTAGTCACTTCACTGGTTGATTGACACCGACTCGACAGAGTCGGTCATCTTCGCGTCGAATCACGTGCCTTAGGTTTGCCGGATGCGCATCGTCGTCACAGGTTCCATTGCCACTGATCACCTCATGACGTTCGGTGGCAAGTTCACCGATTCCATCGTGGAAGGTCAGCTCGAGAAGCTCAGTGTCTCGTTCCTGGTGAACGACCTCAATATCCATCGCGGTGGAGTCGCCGGGAACATTGCATTCGGCCTGGGATGCCTGGGCGAACAACCAGTACTCGTCGGTGCAGTGGGAGAAGACTTTGCCGACTATGACGCCTGGCTGACTCGACACGGAGTCGATACCGAATCCGTGCATGTGGTTGAGGATTTACACACCGCCCGATTCATTTGCACCACAGACGAGGTCGGAAACCAGATCTCCTCGTTCTACCCGGGTGCGATGTCTCGTTCACGTGACATCGAATTGGAGCCTGTGATCCAGCGCATCGGGGGAGCGGACTTGGTGGTGATTTCCCCCGACGACCCAGAAGCCATGACTCGGCACACCGAACAGTGCCGACAGCTGGGCGTTGCATTCGCGGCAGACCCATCCCAGCAGCTCACCAGCATGGAACCGGATCGGGTACGTGACCTCATCGAAGGCGCGGACTACCTATTCACGAACGAATACGAAGCGTCGCTCGTCGAACGCCGGACGGGTTGGTCGCAGCAAGAAATTGATGACAAAGTCCGCGTGCGGGTTACCACCCTGGCTGATAAAGGCAGTCGAATTGTGGCTGAAGGCGGCGAGCCGATAGAGGTCGAAGCTGCGCCAATCACCAGCTTGGTTGATCCCACCGGAGTGGGGGACGCATTCCGTAGCGGTTTCCTCGCCGGTGTGGGGTGGGGATTGCCGTGGCGAGAATGCGCCGAAGTCGGCTCTGTGGTTGCGGCCTTCGTGATCGAAACTACCGGCACCCAAGAACATTCGGTGAATCCAGACGTGATGCTCGACCGCCTTCGTGAGGTGTACGGCGATGAATCAGCCGGGGTTGTTGCTGCCGCGATTGCGTCGGCAACGACCTAGTGATTGCTTACCGGTATGGGCCTGCAGCTTCCCGCTACGCCGTGGCGACTGCCTGATCCTGCCGATGCTCCTGCTGGTGACGATCTGTTCTGCATCGGTGGTGACCTAGAGCCTGCCACCTTGCTCAACGGCTACGCCCGCGGCATGTTCGCCATGCACGTTGATGTGCAGGATGCTCCGGCAGAACTCCTCATCGACCAAACGTCTCGACGGGTCGGACGTGACCAGGAATTGTTCGACCTCGCTGGATCAGCCGCAATCGGATGGTGGTCACCTGATCCCCGCGGGGTGTTGATTCCCACTGCGGTCCATGAGAGTCGGTCCTTACGAGGGCACCGCAACCGCTTCACTGTCACGTTCGATCAGGCATTCGCTGAAGTGGTGCGTCGCTGCGCTGCTGCGAATCGTGATGGTGGCTGGATTACTGGAGCGTTCCGTGACGCGTACCAACGACTGCACGAGGCAGGTTGGGCGCATTCGGTCGAGGTGTGGAATGCCGACGATCACTCGCAACTCGTCGGTGGACTATTCGGGATCGAGCTCGGTGGATTGTTCTGTGCTGAGTCAAAGTTCTCGACCGTGACGGATGCGTCAAAGACCGCCGTTGTTGCACTCGCGCGGTTCTTATCGGCAGATGATGGGTACGAACGACTGATTGATACCCAGTGGTGGACACCGCACCTTGGGCGGCTGGGAGCCAGTCAGGTTCCGCGCGAGCGGTACCTATCGCAGTTGCCACGCATTACTGCGCTGCCGCCGCGATTTGGTCAGCCCAGTTCGACGGTGTAGGCCACGACCGAATCTGCCAGTTCAATCGAGTCCAACAGCGTCGCTGACCGCATTCGGCACCAAGCGGGCACGTCCACAGCGGCTGCCGCATCATCGGTAAGCAAACCGATCACAGTGCCGGACGGCCATTGCTCGGCCGCCTTACCCAGCGCGATGATCGGAGCTGGGCACAGACTGCCTCGTTCATCGACCCATGCCGCTGCTTCTGGCAGATCGGCTGGCAACTCAGTCACGTCACACCCCTGCATCTCGTCGAATGGATTCGACTGCGCTGGGCAGTTGTTCCAGCAACGCATCGATCGACTCAGTAGGGCAGTTCCACGGCACGCTCACTCGCACATTGCCGTGGGTCAGAGCACCGATAGCGCTCAGCACATGCGAGGGCAAACCAGCGGCAGCCGCGCACGCTGAACCGCTACCTACTGCGATTCCCATCCGGTCGAGTTCGGTCGCTAACCGTTCAGCGTCGACATAGAGCAGTGAGAACGACAGCACCTGCGGCAACCGGTTGTGTTCGTCGCCGAAGATTTCCAGATCCTCAATCAGCGAGGGGAGTTCATCGCGCAGTCGTTGGGTCAGTTCACTGATTCGGTTGCGCTCGTTCTCATTGCGATGAACGGCGTCGAGTGCTGCTGCCGCTTGCACAGCCACATTTACGTCAATCGAATCAGCGGGAGCGCGACTAGCGCCTGAGCCTCGCCATCCGGAGCTTTCGGCAACCGCAACGACAGCCGCCGCTGGTGGTCCTGCCCAGGTTCCCGCGTCCGCGAACAGTGCGTCCCAGCCAGCAGGCAGTTCCACGTAGCCGAGTGCATTGCTGGCGTCCACGATCACGAAACAGTCGTATCCCCGACAAACGGATATCAGGGCAGCAAGGTCTTGAACCGTCCCGATTTCGGCATTGGCGGCCTGCAGGACGACGACCACCGGGTGTTCGCTGGCTCCCAGGGCAGCAAGCTGGTCACGAAGGCTGTTCGGATCGATTCGGCCAGTGCGATCAGTGCTGATGACCGGGATGTCGGTGGGGTCCACATCAGGGTCCATGGGGTGCAGATGAGGGGCCCAGCACTGCAAGGTTTCGCGTACGACGACCCGCTCGATCGTGCTGCACAACCAGCGGGGGCGATCGAGGTGACCTAAACCATCCAAAATCGTCCTCAGAGCAGTGGGCGAACTCGGGGAAAATGTGATGGTCTGGGCTGGTGTTTGCAGGATCGAAGCCACTGTTGCGCGGGCAGCGTCGAGAACGACTCGCGCAGCCACGCCTTCATGGTGGCGGGCGTTCGGGTCCGCCCAGGTTCGATCACGCAGCGTGTTTTCCGCCTCAATCGCCGCCGGATGAAGCGGCTGACCTGAGGCGGCATCCAAGAATGCCCGCGACATGCCAGCACGGTACTGGACGCCGAGCGTCACGTGAGCAGGAACTCTGCGCTACTCTCACGCCGGAGACGGCACTTACTACCCCTCACGAACGGGAAGGCATCACCTGTGTCTGATACGCGACAACCGCGTTCGGCGACTCGGTCCATCGGACGGCGTCTGGGCGTCATCGGAGCCTTGGCCGCTACGGGTCTGACCCTGACCGGATGCGATCTATCGCAATGGAAGCGTGCGGGACTTCCGGAGCCAACCACTGAGACTGGGCAGCAAATCACCCACTTCTGGGCCAGTAGCTGGGTCGCGCTCTTGGCTGTCGGTGTCCTCGTCTGGGGGCTGATGTTCTGGTCCTTCATCGTGTATCGACGCGGTCGGAATCCGCAGATTCCCCGTCAGGTGAAGTACAACCTGCCCATCGAGATCATGTGGACGATCATCCCGCTCATCATGATCGCCGGAATGTTCTACTTCACGGCTCGTGATCAGGAACAAATCGTCAAGATTGCTGATAAGTCAGCCAACACCGTCGAGGTCATCGGATTCCGCTGGAGCTGGGGCTTCAACTACCTCAACGAAAACGTGTATGAGACGGGTCTTCCCGCCTACAAGAACGAGGGCGACGTCACCGTCAAGGAAGGCGTTCCACTGACTGAGGTAGGCATCCCAGAATTGTGGCTGCCGATCAACCAGCCGGTGACCTTTGAACTGAAGTCTCCTGACGTTGCCCACTCATTCTGGGTGACCACTTTCCAGTACAAGTTGGATGTGATCCCCGGTCGTACGAATGCATTCCAGGTAACCCCCAACCGATTGGGTGTTTTCCCAGGTAAATGCGCAGAACTGTGCGGCGTCGATCACTCGCGGATGCTCTTCAAGGTGCACATCGTGACTCCGGAGGAGTACCAGGCGCACATCAACGAATTGCGGCAGAAGGGTCAGGTCGGTCAACTAGCGACCGGAACGACCACTGACAGAGCGCAGAAGGTCTGAGGAACCGACTATGACAATCGTTAACGAACCGGTCTCGCAGCAGCTTCAGTCGCCGCCTCCCACGCCCAAGCAAGCGCGCCGTGAGCACATGGGTCGCACCATCATTCGCTGGGCGACCACCACCGACCACAAGGTGATCGGCAACCTCTACTTCATTACCTCGATGTTCTTCTTCTTCCTGGCCGGCATCATGGCGCTGGTCATTCGCATGGAGTTGGCGCATCCCGGTACGCAGTTCGTGTCTAACGAGCAGTACAACCAGCTATTCACGATGCACGGCACGATCATGTTGTTGCTATTCGCGACGCCGCTGTTCTCAGGCTTCGCCAACGCGATCATGCCGCTGCAGATTGGCGCGCCGGATGTGGCGTTCCCACGACTCAACATGTTCGCCTACTGGCTGTACCTCTTCGGTGGCCTCGTGGTGGCGTTCAGCTTCTTCACGACTTCCGGTTCCGCAGACTTCGGTTGGACGGCTTACGCCCCGCTGACCAGCCCGGAATACTCCCCAGGAATCGGCGCCGACCTGTGGTTCTTGGGTCTGTCGATTGGTGGTTTGGGAACCATCCTCGGTGCGGTCAACTTCTTCACCACGATCTGCTGCATGCGCGCACCAGGTATGACGATGTTCCGCCTGCCGGTATTTACCTGGACTGTGTTGCTGACCAGCATGCTCGCGCTGCTGGCCTTCCCACCGTTGGCGGCGTCTCTGGTGGTGATGGAAATCGATCGCAAGTTCGGTTCCGTCGTATTCGACGCGGCGAACGGTGGCGCGATCCTCTGGCAGCACATCTTCTGGTTCTTCGGTCATCCTGAGGTCTACATTCTGGCGTTGCCGTTCTTCGGAATCTGCTCCGAGATCATCCCGGTGTTCTCGCGAAAGCCGATCTTCGGTTACAAGGGTCTGGTCTTCGCCACGATCGCTATTGCAGGTCTGTCCATGTCTGTGTGGGCGCACCACATGTACGTGACTGGCGCAGTATTGCTGCCGTTCTTCTCGATCATGACGATGCTGATTGCAGTTCCGACTGGAGTGAAGTTCTTCAACTGGATCGGGACGATGTGGCAAGGCTCGATCTCGTTCGAGACTCCGATGCTATGGGTCAGTGGCTTCTTGGTCACCTTCCTGTTCGGTGGTTTGACCGGCGTCATCTTGGCGTCGCCGCCGCTGGACTTCCAGGTGTCTGACTCCTACTTCGTGGTTGCGCACTTCCACTACGTGGTGTTCGGAACCGTTGTGTTCCTGATGTTCGCTGGCTTCTTCTTCTGGTGGCCCAAGTTGACCGGACGCATGCTGGACGAGCGCCTCGGCAAGCTGCAATTCTGGCTGCTCTTCATCGGTTTCTGGGGAACGTTCCTCGTGCAGCACTGGCTGGGTGTGGAAGGTATGCCGCGTCGTTACGCGGACTATCTGGAGAGTGATGGCTTCACCACGTTGAACGTGTTCTCCACAGTCTTTGCCTTCGTCTTGGGTATCTCATTCCTCCCGTTCCTCTACAACGTCTACAAGACCTGGCGTTACGCGCCGCTTGTGACGGTGGATGACCCTTGGGGCTGGGGCGGTTCTCTGGAGTGGGCGACGAGTTGCCCACCACCGCGGCACAACTTCCATTCGTTGCCTCCCATCCGGTCTGAGCGCCCAGCATTCGACTTGCACCATCCGGAGCTGGCACCGAAGAACATGCCGGCCGGCGCAGTGGTTGTGGCTGATGCTTCAGCGGAAGGAATTGAGAAGTGAATCAGACCGGCAAACTCACCCTGATCGCCACGCTCTTCTATCTGGCTGTTACTGGGCTGTACTGGTTCTGGTCTCAGGATCCGACCGGCAGTCTGATGCTGCTTTTCTCCGGCGCGATGGCGCTCATCCTCACTTTTTTCTTGCTGAACGTGAGCAAGCGGGTCTATCCCACTCCGGAAGATGATCCGGATGCTTTGCCAGAAGATGCCGATATTGACTATGGCTTCTACTCACCGCATTCGTGGTGGCCTTTGCCGCTCGCGCTGTCCTGCGCGATGATCGTCTTTGGTCTGGCCTTCGCCGCCTGGATTGTGGTGGCAGGAACGGTCTTCCTCATGTTGAGTCTGGTCGGATGGGTCTTCGAGTACTACCG
>JBDHZU010000098.1:0-7553 GCA_039812085.1 Candidatus Nanopelagicales bacterium
AATCCAGCCAGTTCCAGCGTTTGCCCATCACACAGTTCTTCCACCTCATCTGGTTCGTGGAACTGCATCGTCCCGTCTGTCATCGAAGCGAATGCGGCACGGGTTTCCCCAGAGATTCCCGCGAGCGGATCAGCCAGCAGGTGACGATCTGCCGGGTGGATGTAGGCCGGGACTCCGCTTCGTTCACATACGGGAACGACCGACCACATATGGTCGATGTGGCCATGACTCAAGACAACGGCGACCGGCTTGAGTCGATGTTCGGCGACCACCTCGGCAACCCCGCTTGCGGCATCTTTGCCCGGGTCAATGACGATGCACTCGCTACCGGCCTCGGTCGCGACGACATAACAGTTCGTCGCCCACGGGCCCGCAGGAAAACCAGCAATCAGCACCGCACGAGGGTATCGGCCCCACGCCAATCTCCTGCGACCTACACTGGCAGTTCTGCGCTATCGACGTGAGGAATGGGCAATGACGACCGGATCTGCCGGCAATCAGGCGGCACCTGCCGAGTCTTTCGGACGAGTCGACGACTCTGGGACCGTATTCCTTCGCCTCCCCGATGGTTCCGAACGAGCCGTTGGGCAATGGGCTGCTGGTGAACCAGAAAAGGCGTTGACGCACTACGCCACCAAGTACGCCGACCTCGTCACCGAGATTGACCTTGCTGCCACTCGGCTGGCAGATGACCGATCCACTCCCGCTGCCGCTGAGGGCACCGTCAAAAAGGTGCGCGGTGCGCTAGCCGAGCCCGCCTTCGTCGGCGATTTGTCGGCCTTGGTCGCCCGAGTTGGTCAACTCGATGTGCTGATCAACGTGAAGAAGGTCGCCCTCGCAGAGCAGAAGGCCGAGAACAAAGAGAAGGCTCTGGCAGCGCGAACTGAATTGGCAGAAGAAGCTGAGAAGCTGGCCGACTCGCAATCCTGGCGTGCCACCCACGAACGATTCACCGAGATGGTGGAGCAGTGGAAGCAGATTCCGCGCGTGGACAAAGCCGCCGAGAACGATCTGTGGAAGCGGTTGTCGACCTCACGCACTGCATTCGACAAGCGCCGTCGGGCGCACTACCAGCAATTGGAAGCCACTCGGGACGAGGCAAAAGCAGCCAAAGAGAAGCTGATCAAGAAGGCAGAAGAGCTCTCCACCTCTAAGGACTGGGGTCGTACCACCAAGGCATACCGCGACTTGATGGACGAATGGAAGAAGGCTGGTCGTGCTGGCAAATCAGACGACGCCCTATGGGCCCGTTTCCGTGCCGCTCAGGACGAATTCTTCAAGGCCCGTAATGACGTCAACGCTGCTTCTCGCCAAGAGGAAGAAGAAGCCCTGAAGGTCAAGCTCGAACTGCTGGAGCAGGCGGAGAAGCTCGTCCCCGTCACGGACCCCAAGGCACAGCGGAACACCTTGCGTGACATCCAGGAGAAGTGGGAGAAGGCCGGGCATATCCCCCGTGCCCAGATCCGTTCTGTCGAAGGTCGTATGCGCAAGGTCGAGGAAGCCTTCCGCAAGGCCGACCAGGAACGTTGGAAGCGCAGCAACCCCGAGCCGAAGACCCGCGCCGACGACACGTTGGCTCGCTTCACCGAAGCCGTCGAGAAGTACGAACGCGCTTTGGAACGTGCTCAGGAATCCGGCGATCAGGCCGCGATCTCCAAGGCGCAGGGCCAGGTGGATAACGCCAAGGCGATGTTGGCACTGGCGGAATCGTCCAGCGCAAAGCTGCGCTAGCTGGCTCGGTACACCAGTTGTTTGCCGTTGGCTGCGGTCAACGTCAGAGTGTTGTCACTGACTGACCAGGTCGTGGGTTGAGACTGGCCGATCACGGCAACCACGGCAGTCTCCGTCTCACCAGGCAGACCGGGGCAGAACATTCGCGTTAACGCTAAGGAACCCCAGGTCAGTTGCGTATCAGTGACGGTGACGTCGCCCATACCGGTGTTGCATCCAGTAGCCAGTTGCACTCGTCCATCGTTGATCGCCATCGTGGACACAACGGTGTCTGGGACGGGATCCAACGATTGGGTTCCAGGGACAGCCTGAAGACGCCACGTCACGCCATCAACGGCAGGGGCACTATCAGTCGTCATCGTGATTGAACATCCCGTCATTGTTAACGCTGCACCGACAGCCACGGCCAACTTGATTGGCGTTGCCGTCGTTTCCCGAAAGTTCCTCACACTCGATAGACGTCGTAGACGCCTTCTACGTTTCGCACTGTCTTTAACAAAGCACCCAAATGCTTCGGGTCACCCATCTCAAAGACGAAGCGAGAGAAGGCGATGCGATCACGAGAAGTGGCGACGCTGGCCGACAGGATGTTGACGTGCTGCTCAGATAGGGCACGGGTGACATCGGATAGCAGACCGGCTCGATCGAGGCCTTCCACCTGGATGTTGACCAGGAACACACTGTTCGCAGTCGGGGCCCACTCAACCTCCACGATTCGGGAGGGATTGGTCGACAGGGAGGCCACGTTGGCACAGGAAGTTCGGTGGACGGAAACACCAGATCCACGAGTAACGAAGCCAACGATTCCGTCACCAGGAACCGGCGTGCAACATCGCGCCAACTTGATCCAGACGTCTTCCGCCCCGTTGACCACCACACCGGGATCAGCACCCGGGCGCGCCCGGCGAATAACAGCGGGAACTGCCTCCTCGGCAATGTCGTCAACAGCGCCTTCTTCGCCACCGCGACTCTGCACGATGCGACGCGCAACAGATGCTGCCGATACGTGTCCTTCACCGATGGCCGATAGCAACGCACCGATGTCTTGGTAGCGCAGGTCTTGGGCAATAGGCAGCAGTTCCGAACCGCTCATCATGCGTTGAATCGGCATGCCCTGTTTACGCATCGCTCGGGTGAGTTGTTCCTTGCCGTTCTCGATAGCTTCTTCGCGTCGTTCCTTCGAGAACCAGGAACGAATCTTGTTCCGAGCGCGCGGGGAGGCGGCGAAGGTCAGCCAGTCACGACTTGGCCCGGCACCTTCGGCCTTACTGGTGAAGATCTCGACGACATCTCCGTTTTCCAGCTTCGATTCCAGTGAGACGAGGTTGCCGTTGACACGCGCACCAACACAACGGTGACCTACTTCGGTGTGGACGGCGTAGGCAAAGTCCACTGCGGTCGCCCCACCGGGTAGAGCAATTACATCGCCCTTGGGGGTGAAGGCGTACACCTCGCTGTTGCCAAGGTCGTAGCGCAAGGTGTCGAGGAACTCCCCTGGATCCTCGGTTTCTCGTTGCCATTCCAGCAACTGACGCAGCCAGCCCATATCGTCCGGGCCACTCTTGCCGCCCACGTCGGGTTGCTTGTACTTCCAGTGCGCAGCGACCCCGTATTCCGCGGACCGGTCCATGTCGTAGCTGCGGATCTGCACCTCGACCGGTTTGCCATCAGGCCCGATCACTGTGGTGTGCAACGACTGATACATCGTGAACTTGGGCATCGCGATGTAGTCCTTGAACCGGGCGGGAACCGGATTCCATCGGGCGTGAACAACACCAAGTGCGGCGTAACAGTCTTTGATGGAATCAACCAGGATGCGGACACCCACCAAGTCGTAGATGTCGGCAAAGTCGCGGCCACGCACGATCATCTTTTGGTAGATCGAGTAGTAGTGCTTGGGTCGACCAATGACCTTGGCCTTGATCTTCGCGTTCTTGAGATCCTCGTTGATGGCTTCGATGACTTTGTCTAAGTACTTGTCGCGGCTGGGCTGACGCTGCGACACCAGGCGAACGATCTCTTCGTACATCTTGGGATACAGCGCCTCGAACGACAGGTCTTCCAGTTCCCACTTGATGGTGTTCATGCCCAGGCGATGGGCCAGTGGTGCATAGATTTCCAGCGTCTCGCGAGCCTTCTTCTCCTGCTTTGCCTTTGGCATGTACTTCAGGGTGCGCATGTTGTGCAGCCGGTCACCGAGCTTGATGACCAACACTCGGATGTCTTTCGCCATGGCCACGACCATCTTGCGCACGGTTTCTGCCGCTGACGCCTCGCCATAGGTGACTCGGTCGAGTTTGGTCACACCATCAACCAGGCGAGCAATCTCGTCACCAAAGTCGACTCGCAAATCGTCCAACGAGTAAGACGTGTCTTCCACGGTGTCATGCAGCAGTGCAGCAGCCACCGTCGCCGGGGTCATTCCCAGCTCAGCCAGGATCTCGGCAACGGCAACCGGGTGCGTGATGTACGGCTCTCCGCTGCGACGGAACTGGCCTTCGTGCGAATCCGCCGCGACTTCATACGCGCGGATGATGACCTGTCGATCTGCCTTCGGATGGAATTGGCGCAAGGTGCGCATCACTGTGTCGAGTTCCGCCGGAACGTGCTGGCGACCACCGCCGATTCGAGCCAAGGCGCGCCGACGAAGGGGGGCACCATCTGCCCCCACTGCCGGTGACACGTCTTGCGCCATGGGCGTCCCTCTCGTGTCGGATCGCTACGTCGTTGTTGGCGAACAACTGTTCACTACAACCACAAACGTCGACAATTCCTGCCCACGAGTCTAGCGGCGAGTTACCGCTTGCTTCGTGGTGTGCGCTTCGGCTGGCTGCGATTACCGACCTGGCGGTGGGGACGGTCCTTCTTTGGACGCGCTCCGGTTTGGGCGGCAGCGGAAGAATCCCCGGCCACTCGCGCTGAACTTGTTGCGGCAGCAGCAACCGCCATCTTGCCGTCCGTCTCGCCACGACTGGCACGTCGCGCCTTGACGCGCGCATCCACTGCCTGAATGGCGGGCTCGCGTTCTTTGAGCTGGCACAGGAATGGAGTGGCGATGAAGATCGAGGAGTAGGCACCCGCTGCCGTACCGATGAACAGCGCCAACGCCAAGTCCTTGAGAGTTCCCGCACCGAGCAGACCAGCACCCACGAACAGGATCGCGGCGACCGGCAGCAAGGCCACCACAGAAGTGTTGATGGATCGGATGATCGTTTGGTCAACTGCCAGGTTGGCCGCCTCGGAATACGTCAATCGACTCTGGCCGGTGATGCCCCGGGTGTTCTCTTTCACCTTGTCGAACACCACAACGGTGTCGTAGAGCGAGAAACCCAGAATCGTCAACAATCCGATGACCGTCGCCGGGGTTACCTCGAATCCAACCAAGGCATAAATACCAACGGTGATCAGTAAGTCGTGGATGAGCGCGACCACCGCGGCAAGCGCCATTCGCCATTCAAAGTAGATCGACAGGAAGATGCTGACCGCGATGATGAACACCAACAGGCCAGTCAGCGCCTTCTTGGTGATTTCACCACCCCACGATGCACCCACCAACTGCACCCGAATCTCACCAGCGCTGACCTTGCAGGCCGATGCCAGTGAGGCCGTCACCTTCTTGCTTTCCGCCTCAGTCAGTTCGGGAGTCTGCACTCGAACTCGGTTGGAACCAAGCTGGGTCACGATGGCGTCGTCGGTTCCGGTAGCGCTCACTGCCGCGCGGACTTGTTCAACTGTGCACGTGCTGGCTGGCACGGCGAACTCAGCACCACCCTTGAACTCAACACCAAGGTTGAGTCCACGGAACAGCAAGCCGCCGATGGCCAGCAGGAGAATGACGCCAGACACGATGTACCAGGTCTTGCGTCGTCCGACGATGTCCGGCGAGACATCACCGGTGTACAGGCGATGGGCCAGACTTGCCTTCTTCTTGACCGGCTCTGTCTGCTCAGCCAGTGACTCTTGGGTGGACATCAGACCTCCCCTCCTTCGCGGCGGGCGCGGGCGGCAGCCTTCTCTTGCGCCTTGGCATCTTCCAGGGCAACAAGTTCGGCATCGGCTGCGTCGGCGGCACGATCAGCATCGGTATCACTGACCTCCGTAGGAACCGCAATGCCCAAACGTTCAGGACTCACTCCGGTAAGCGCTCCCCCACGGTTGAACCACTTAGTGCCCGCCAGGATCGCCACCAATGGACGGGTGAAGAAGAAGGCGACGATGATGTCGATGATCGTGGTAAGTCCCAACACGAATGCGAAGCCTCGGACGTTACCCACCGACAGGTAGTAGAGGATGACCGCTGCCAACAGGGAGACGAAGTCCGCCGCCAAGATGGTGCTCTTGGCGCGAGTCCAGCCAACTTCTGCCGCGACTCGAAGCGAACGACCATCTCGAACTTCGTCACGGATGCGCTCGAAATAGACCACGAACGAGTCAGCGGTAATACCAATGGCCACGATCGCTCCCGCGACACCAGCCAGGGTCAGGGCAAGTCCGACAGTTCGGCCCAACAAGACGAAGACAACGTAGGTAAACCAGGCCGCCACCACCAGCGACAGCACGGCGACCACACCAAGCGCTCGGTAGTACGCCAGCAGGTAAAGCACCACCAGCAACAAACCAAGGCCACCGGCAATCAAGCCCGCCTTCAACTGGTCAGTACCCAACGTCGGTGACACCGTGGTGATCTCAGCGACGTTCAAGGTGACCGGCAGCGCGCCATACTTCAGCACGTTGGCCAAGGACTTGGCCTGTTCCTGCGTGAACGTTCCGGTGATCTGGGCATTGCCACCGGTGATGGGTTCAGAGAAGTACGGGGAACTCTGAACCAAGCCATCCAGCACGATCGCGAATTGGTTCTGCGGTGACTGCTTTTGGTAGATCTTGGTGGAGACCTCAGCGAGCTGGTTCGCGCCGGTCTGGTTGAAGCTCAAAGTGACTTGCCAGCCACCCGCGCCTTGGGTCGGAAGCTGAGCTTGTGCCTCAGTGATCTCCGTACCCTTGATGAATGCTGGTTCCAGCAAGTACTTCGCTGATCCATCCTGGGAACAAGTCACGATCCACTTAGCCGGATCGTCCGGTTGCCCACCACCCTTAGTGGCCTCCGGCTTCGAGCAATCCAATGCCAGATACGCGGCCTGCAGTTTGGCGTCATTCTCCGCAGACTGGATCGGCGGGACCAACGCTGCAGATGTCGGCGTAGGAGAAGGCGTCGTCGCCGTTCCCACACTCGAACCCTTCTTTGGAGTTGGCGTAGGAGTTGCCTTGGTGCCGCTATCTGCAGAGGTCGTCGATGGCGTACCCGCATCTTCGGCATACACCGGGCGGAAGTTCAACTGAGCGGTTTGCGAAATCTGATCGCGGATGGACTGATCATTACTTCCCGGGACCGACACCACGATGGCTGCGTTGGCACCGCTGCCTTGAATCGTGACTTCGGATTCAGCAACACCTAGACCGTTGACTCGCTGACGGATGATCTCCACAGCCTGTTTGAGCTGATCGTCGTTGACGGTTCCCCCATTGACCGCGCTCTTGGGAACCAACGTGACCTGGGTGCCACCCTCGAGATCGAGCCCCAGTCGAGGCGTGTGCACCGTACCTGGCCAAAAGGCCCATACCGTCAATCCCGCTAAAACGAGAAACAGCAAAGCAAGCGAGCGCCATGGCCGAATCTTGGTTGGGGCTGCCACTGAAGTCTCAATCCGTTCGTCAGGCCTGCCCACGCCAGCAAGGACGCGACAGGCAATGCGTTACTGCTGCGGGTTGGCTAGTTGCTGTTCGATGTCTTCTGCGCGGTTCATGATGACTTGCCGCAACAGCCA
>JBDHZU010000099.1:0-7426 GCA_039812085.1 Candidatus Nanopelagicales bacterium
CTCGTCCAAGATGTGGCCGAGGCACAGCACGTTCTTGTAGCTGGACTCATCGAACGTGAGTACGCCAACTGCCATGAGGGTGTAGAACCACCCGCGGGTTTGGTCGATGGCTTCGCAGATGAAGTCAGCCGGGTAGCGCTGTTGCAGGACGTCAGCGTTTTCCAGCGGGTAACCCCACTGGGCGAACGGCATCGCGCCGGAGTCGTACCAGCCGTCGATGACTTCCGGTACACGGTGAGCGGTCTGCTCACACTGCGGGCAGGGGAAGCTCACATCATCGACATAGGGACGGTGGGGGTCCAGTTCGGACAGGTCCTGCCCAGCCAAGTCACCGAGTTCGGCCAGGGAACCGATGCAGGTCAAGTGGTCGTCTTCGCATCGCCAGATCGGCAGGGGAGTTCCCCAGTAGCGATTGCGGCTCAGTGCCCAGTCGATGTTGTTGCGCAACCAGTCGCCGAACCGGCCCTCTTTGATTGTTTCCGGGTACCAGTTTGTGGCCTCATTGGCAGCCAGCAACTTGTCTTTGATCGCGGTCGTGCGGATGTACCAACTGGGCTGGGCGTAGTACATGAGCGGCGTATGACAGCGCCAACAATGCGGATAGGAGTGCTCGTAATCGCGTTGACGGAACAGCAGTCCGCGTTCGTCCAGGTTCGCTACGAGTTGGGTATCAGCCGTCTTGAAGAACGTGCCGCCGACCAACTCGACATCGGAACGGAAAGTGCCGTCAGCGTTCACTGGATTGACCACTGGCAACCCAAACTCTCGGCAGACCTGCAAGTCGTCGGCGCCGAATGCTGGTGCCAGGTGTACTAATCCGGTGCCGTCCTCGGTGGTGACGTAGTCGCCGCTGACCACAAAGTGCGAATCGGGAATCTCCACGAAGTCGAAGGGGCGCTGGTAGGTCACCCGCTCTAATTCGCGACCAGACAACGTGGCGACAACCTCGTGGTCGTCACCCAAGACAGCCGTACGCAGGGCATCGGCAACGATCGCATGGGACCCATCGGCCAGCTTCGCCACAACGTAAGTTGCATCCGGGGCAACGGCTACGGCCGTATTGGAGACCAAGGTCCACGGGGTCGTCGTCCAGATGATCAGGTTGAGGTTCGGGTACGTGCTCGACAGTTTCTGGTCAGTAACAGGCAGGCGTACGTACACGCTGGGATCGACGACATCTTCGTAACCTTGCGCCAACTCGTGATCCGACAGGGTGGTTCCACACCGGGGACACCAAGGGGCAACACGATGGTCGGACACCAGCAGGCCGTCATCGAAAATTTTCTTTAGCGACCACCAGACGCTCTGCACATAGCTGGCGTCCATCGTCCAGTAGGCCGAATCCATATCGACCCAGTAGCCCATGCGTTGGGTCAGCGCCGTGAACTGATCGACGTGACGAAGTACTGATTCGCGACAGCGGGCATTGAAGTCAGCGATGCCGAACTCTTCAATGTCTTTCTTGCCGGTGAAACCTAGTTCCTTCTCCACGGCAAGCTCGACGGGCAGCCCGTGACAGTCCCAGCCTGCTTTGCGCGGCACGTTGTATCCACGCATCGTCTTATAGCGAGGAAAGACATCCTTGAAGACCCGGGCTTCGACGTGATGTGTACCGGGCGCGCCATTGGCCGTAGGGGGTCCTTCGAAGAACACCCAGGTGGGTCCAGTCTCGGTTTGCGCCAGAGTCTTGTCGAAAATCTGCTCGCGATCCCAGAAGGCGAGGATCTCGTGCTCCATCTCTGGGAGGTCAATCTTGGCTGGAACTGTGCGATACACGCAGGCAAGGCTATAACCTTCGGCGGACGTACCTCGTTGGCGCTCACTCCTGGAGTGATCGTCACGCGGCTGAACAGGAGATGAGATGCCTCGACGTGGAGTGCTGCCGGACGAGACCAATTGGTCGAAGGCGGAAATCAACGAGCTGCGCAAGTCGCTGGAAGCAGAGCGAGAGCAGCTAGCCGAAGAACTGGCGGCTACGGAAGAAGGTATTGCCGACCTGGTGCGCGACTCCAACGATGGTGCCGGCGATGACGTTGCCGATGCTGGATCAAAGACGTTTGAACGTGAGCAGGAGATGACTCTCGCGGAGAATGCACGCGAACTCTTGTTGCAGACCGAACATGCACTGGAACGTTTGGACAGCGGTGATTACGGCAAGTGCGAGAACTGCGGGGAGCCAATCGGAAAGGCTCGACTGCAGGCGTTCCCACGGGCGACCTTGTGTCTGACGTGCAAGCAGGCTGAGGAACGGACTGCCTAGACTTACCCAGGTGTCCAGTGCATCGGGAGTCAATGGCTCCCGTCAGTCGTTGTTGGGACTGACACTGGCGGTCGCCGCCGTGGTGTGGTTGATCGATCAACTCAGTAAGTCTTGGATGGTGGCCAATCTGGAAGGTCATCCACCTACCCAGGTCGTCGGCAATCTGTTGCGATTCATCGTGATCCGTAACTCTGGTGCGGCTTTTTCTTTGGGTACGGGAATGACGCTCGTATTCACCGTGATTGCCATTGCCGTCATCGTGGTCATCGTGAGAACTGCCCGGACGATTCAGTCATGGCCGTGGGCGCTCGCGCTGGGCGGATTGCTGGGTGGAGCACTGGGCAATCTGACCGATCGAATATTCCGCGCACCTGGAGGGTTCCAAGGTCATGTGGTCGACTTCATCGCCGTTCCGCACTGGGCAGTGTTCAACGTCGCCGATATGGCAGTGGTGTGCTCCGCCATCCTGATGGTGATTTTGGTGTTGCGTGGCATTCCTTTGAGTCGACCTAATGATGATTCGACTGAATCGTTAGCGAGTGGGCGACATGAGTGAGCAATCAGTTCCCCCCGAGCTCGTCGGAGAACGCCTAGATGTTGCGGTTAGCCGATTACTGGGGTGCTCGCGGACTCAAGCCGCTGACTACATCGATGCGGGTCGGGTCACTGTGTCGGGAAGAACCAGCGCGCGTTCAACTCGACTGGTTGCCGATGCCGTTATCGGATTGCCCGATGCGCAGACTGATGCTGCGGCTGAGGCCGAACCGGAACCGGTCGTGGAACTGCCATTGCTTTACGTCGATGACGATGTGTGTGTCATCGACAAACCGATAGGTGTTGCGGCTCATTCCAGCCCGGGTTGGTCGGGGCCCACCGTGACCGGAAGTTTGGTGGCGCAAGGAATCAGCGTTACTGGGGTAGGGGCAGCCGAGCGCGAGGGAATCGTGCATCGGTTGGACGTGGGAACCAGTGGTGTCATGGCGGTGGCCCGTACCCAGTTGGCCTACAGCAGTCTGAAACGACAGTTCAAAGACCGGACCGTCGACAAGATCTATCTGGCACTCGTCCAAGGGCATCCTGATCCCAGCAGTGGGACTATCGATGCTCCGATTGGTCGGCACTCGGTACACGACTTTCGCTTCGCGGTGGTCAACGGAGGTCGACCCAGCATCACGCACTACGAGACGGTTGAGGCATTCGCTTTTGCCTCGCTCCTACGTATCAAACTCGAGACTGGTCGAACCCATCAGATCCGAGTCCATATGGCAGCGGTCAAGCACCCATGTTGTGGGGACCTGACATACGGAGCCGATCCTTCGCTGGCGAAACGACTCGGTTTGCAGCGCCAATGGCTGCATGCATCTGAGTTGGAGTTCGAACACCCGCGAACCGGGGAACGCGTCAGTGTTCAGTCGCCGTTACCCGTGGACCTGCAACATGCCTTGGACGTGTTGTCCGGATAACTGGCAAGAGTGTGAGGCTAGAAGCCGAGCTCGCGGCCGATGAGTTCCTTCATGATCTCGTTCGATCCTGCCCAGATACGGGTCACACGAGCGTCTTGCCAGGCGTGCGCAATGCGGTATTCGTTCATGTAGCCGTAGCCACCGAAGATCTGCACACACTCGTCGATCACGTCGAACTGCAACTGCGAGGTCCACCACTTGGCCTTTGCCGCATCAGTTGCGGTCAGCTCGCCCTTGAGCTTGAGCATCACGGATTCGTCCATAAATGACTGAGTGACATCCAGCTTGGTCGCCATTTCCGCCAGCTTGAACTTCAGCGACTGGAACGAACCGATGGATTGACCGAATGCTTTGCGATCCGTGGCGTACACCAGGGTTTCGGCAAATGCCTGCTTGGCATGTGCCAGGTTCGCGATCGCACAACCGATTCGCTCCTGCGCCAGACGCTCCATCATGTAGATGAAGCCGGAATCCACTTCGCCTAACAGGTTTTCTGCCGGTACCCGCACGTTGTTGAAGAACAATTCGGCGGTATCGGCATCGTGCTGTCCGGTCTTATCCAGCTTGCGGCCCCGCTCGAATCCCTCCATGCCTTCTTCGACCACGAACAGGCTGATTCCGCGAGCCTTCTTCTCTGGGCTGGTACGAGCGGCTACCACCACGATCTCGGCGGTATAGCCGTTCGTGATGAAGGTCTTGGAACCATTGATGATCCAACCGTCGCCATCGGGGACAGCGGTGGTCTTAAGTGCTGCGAGGTCACTTCCTCCGCCGGGTTCGGTCATGCCGATGGCGGCAACTTTGTTTCCCTCGCAGAAGTCAGGCAGCAGGCGTTGCTTCAATTCCTCGGTGCCCAGATCAACCAGGTACGGGGCAGTGATGTCTTGGTGGATCTGCATCGAGGACACAACGCCCATAGAGGAGCGGGCGAGTTCTTCGGCGAACACCTGGTTGAAGCGGTAATCCTCGGCGTAGCTGCCGCCGTAGGTCTCGGGAACCTCCAGTCCCAGGAAGCCTTGCTGTCCCGCTTCTTGCCACACGTCCCGACTGATCAGTCGTGCCTCGTTGAACTCCTCCAAGCGAGGGGTCACCGACCGTTCGACGTAGGTAGCAACTGCGCCGCGGAACTCGTCATGTTCGGGTTCGAAGATTTGGCGCTTCACGGTGACTCCTGGGGTCGAGGGTGAACGTTGAGATCGAGAGTGAACGTTGGGCAGGCCGAGCCGATGTCTTTCCGCCAGCATTGCTGCCAGAAAGAATAAGACGAGCGTTCTGGTTGAACTGACAGCGGTGCAGCAGCAACCCGTTTCGGAGTGTTCAGGCCAAGCTGGGTCTGAATGTCGGATTCGGCAGTTAGTCTTGCGTCCGTGTCATCGCACGATTCCTTTGTTCACCTTCATGTCCACACCGAGTATTCGATGTTGGACGGTGCAGCGCGGCTAGGGGATCTGTTTACTGAGGCGCAGCGGCTCAAGATGCCCGCAGTGGCGATGACCGACCACGGCAACATGTTCGGTGCCTACGACTTCTATAAGCGAGGCAAAGAGGCCGGCGTTAAGGCGATCATCGGCATGGAGGGGTACTACGCCCCCCAAGGTCGTGCCGAGACCAGCAAGTTCAACTTCGGTGGCGGATTCGACGAAGGTACGAACGAGACCGGTGAATCCGGCAATCTCGGCCGCGAGGCCTACACCCATATGACTCTGCTGGCCGAGACCACTGCTGGAATGCACAACCTGTTCCGGTTATCGAGTCTGGCCAGCATCGAGGGGTATTACTACAAGCCTCGTTTCGACCGGGAACTGTTGGAGACCTACGCCGGGGGGATCATCGCCACCTCTGGGTGTCCCAGTGGTGAGGTCAATCGGTGGATTTTGGCTGGGGAGTACGACAAAGCGCGGGCCACCGCAGCCGATTACCGCGACATTCTGGGTGAGGGCAATTTCTACATCGAACTGATGGAACACGGTGTGCCCATCGAACGGGCCTACCGCCAAGACCTCATCAAGATCGCGCGCGATCTTGGGCTCCCACTACTAGCGACCAACGACCTGCACTACGTGCGCAAAGAAGACGCCTCAGCCCACGATGTGCTGCTGTGCATTGGCACCCGGGCCAACGTGGACGATCCCAAGCGGTTCAAGTTCCATTCCGACAACTTCTATCTCAAGTCCGCAGAAGAGATGCGTGACCTGTGGCGAGAGTTCCCCGAGGCGTGCGACAACACGTTGGAGATTGCGGAACGGTGCAACGTCGAGTTCGCTGAGGGTCGTAACCTCATGCCTCGCTTCGATGTTCCCGCGGGGGAGAGTGAAGAAAGCTGGCTGGTTAAAGAGGTCGAAGCCGGACTACAGAGTCGCTTCAACGGTGCCGTGCCGGATTCGCATCGCAAACAGGCCGAATACGAAGTCGACGTCATGTGCCAGATGGGTTTTCCGGGCTACTTCTTGGTTACTGCGGACTTGGTGAAGTACGCCAAAGAGCAGGGCATCCGAGTGGGTCCTGGTCGTGGTTCGGCTGCTGGGTCGCTTGTCGCCTACGCGTTGGGCATCACGGAGCTGGATCCGTTGGCGCATGGATTGCTGTTCGAGCGATTCCTCAATCCAGAACGAATCTCCATGCCAGATATCGACATGGACTTCGATGAACGTCGTCGCTCGGACATGATCCGCTACGCCACAGAGAAGTACGGCTCTGATCGGGTGGCACAGATCGTGACGTACGGGTCGATTAAGGCCAAGGCGGCAATCAAGGACTGCTCGCGGGTGCTCGGTAACCCGTTCGCGCTGGGCGACCAAATCACCAAGGCCATGCCGCCTGCGGTCATGGGCAAGGAAATGACGATCGCCGAGATCTTCGACGACTCCTCCAAGCGTTATTCCGAAGCTGGCGAGTTCCGCGAGCTTTACAACTCCAATCCCCAGATCGCCAAGGTCATCGATACCGCCCGTGGAATTGAAGGTTTGAAGCGGCAGCCTGGTGTACACGCGGCCGGTGTGATCCTGTGTTCCGAACCACTGTTGGACGTGGTTCCGATCTGGAAGCGGCAGCAAGACGGCGCCATCATCACCCAGTTCGACATGGGCGCTTGCGAAAGCCTCGGCCTGCTGAAGATGGACTTCCTTGGCCTGCGCAACCTCACCGTGTTGGACGACTGCTTGGCCGCGATCTCCGCGAACCGGGGCGAGACCGTTGTCTTGGAAGACCTCCCACTGGATAACGAGGCGGCCTACAAACTGCTTGCTCGTGGTGACACGTTGGGTGTGTTCCAGCTCGATAACTCCGGCATGCGTCAGCTACTGGTCCGGTTGGCCCCCACCAATTTCGAAGACATTTCCGCGGTCCTGGCGCTTTACCGACCCGGTCCGATGGGCGCGAACGCACACAACGACTTTGCGGACCGTAAGAACGGTCGCCAACAGGTCGAGCCTCTGCACCCCGAACTAGCCGAACCGCTGGAAGAACTGCTTGGTGACACCTTCCAGTTGATCGTCTACCAAGAGCAAGTCATGGCGATTGCACAGAAACTGGCCGGGTACAGCCTGGGCAAAGCCGATCTGTTGCGTCGAGCCATGGGTAAGAAGAAGAAGGAAATCCTGGACAAGGAGTTCGAGCCGTTCCGCGATGGCATGCTCGCCAACGGCTATTCCGACGCCGCGATTACCGCCTTGTGGGAAGTCCTCGTTCCGTTCTCTGACTACGC
>JBDHZU010000100.1:0-7412 GCA_039812085.1 Candidatus Nanopelagicales bacterium
TCTGACAAGTACTCGTTGTCTGCTTCGAGAGCATCCAGTGCGCCAGCCAAGCTATCCGGAACCGTGGGGATCGCGGCAGCTTCATCCGGTGGCAACTCGTAGAGATCCTTGTCGACCGGCTGAGCAGGCTCGATCTTGTTCTTGATTCCGTCCAGACCGGCCATGAGCATCGCGGAGAACGCGAGGTACGGGTTGGCTGACGGATCCGGAACGCGGAACTCAAGACGCTTGGCCTTGGGGTTCGAACCAGTGATCGGAATACGGATACATGCCGAACGGTTGCGCTGCGAGTACACCAGGTTCACCGGAGCCTCAAAGCCTGGAACCAGACGGTGGTAGGAGTTCACCGATGGGTTGGTGAATGCCAACAACGACGGAGCGTGCTGCAGCAGACCGCCGATGTACCAGCGAGCCAGGTCCGACAGGCCGGCATAGCCGAGCTCGTCGTAGAACAACGGTTCGCCGTCTTGCCAGATCGACTGGTGGCAGTGCATGCCGGAACCGTTGTCGCCGAAGACTGGCTTTGGCATGAAGGTGGCGGACTTGCCGTTGCGCCAAGCAACGTTCTTGATGATGTATTTGAACAACATCACCTCGTCAGCGGCGTGAAGCAGGGTGTTGAACTTGTAGTTGATCTCGGCCTGTCCAGCTGCACCAACCTCGTGGTGGGCGCGCTCAACTTGAAGACCAACGTTGAGTAGTTCGCGAGTCATCTGGTCGCGCAGGTCAGCCTGGTGATCGATCGGGGGAACCGGGAAGTAGCCGCCCTTGTAGTTGGTCTTGTATCCCAGGTTGCCGCCCTCTTCGGTGCGACCGGAGTTCCACTTGGCTTCTTCTGAGTCGATGAAGTAGTAGCCAGCGTTTTCTTTGGTCTCGAAACGAACATCGTCGAAGACGTAGAACTCGGCTTCGGGACCGAAGAACGCGGTATCGCCAATGCCAGTGCTCTTGAGGTGAGCTTCGGCCTTTGCCGCCACCTGACGGGGATCGCGGCTGTATGGCTCATCGGTGAACGGATCGCGGATGGAGAAGTTCATAACGAGCGTCTTCTCAGCGCGGAAAGGATCAATGAAAGCGGTCTCGACATCGGGGATGAGCTTCATGTCGGATTCGTGAATGGCCTGGAAGCCGCGGATCGATGATCCGTCGAACATCTGACCATCGGTGAACAGCGAATCATCCACGCTCTCAACGGGAACGTTGAAGTGCTGCATCACGCCGGGAAGGTCACAGAAGCGAACATCGACCATTTTGACGTCGTTGTCCTTGATGTATTTCTTGACGTCATCGGCGTTCTTGAAATTCGGGTGCTCGGACATCCACCCACTCCCTCTCTGCCGGAACGGGGCTAAAACCCCGCCGGACAATTTGTCGGCTCTTTGGACGCTGCTGCCGGGTGGCGCCACGCCTATAGGACCCATCATTCCCCGGACCCAATGAGTTCAACCGTAGGAGGGGGTCATGTCTTAGCCGTGAAACGATTGTTTCAAGCGTGTTACGTGATTTCTGGCTGTGGATGCGCGCTGTGAAAGCTGCACTGCGGGTTGTGCTGGTCAGCGCATACTGACGGCAATGGTGCCGGTCAGTCGGTCTTGTAACCCACGGCCATCACGGTCGTAGATGACAGCCGGGATCACCAGGCAAATCAACAAGGTGCGCAGTGCAGCGCGCCATGGAGCAACCCATTTCTGGCCGATTGCGACGATTCGTACACCAGTGATTCGTTGCCCAAATGAGCTACCACCGAAGACGGTGAACACGGCCTTCTCAAGGAAGAAAACACCCATCGTGATCGCGCCGTGTTCAGGTGATCCGTAGCGGTACTGGTGGAAGAACAGCGCGGCGACCAGGGCGCAAGCAATCCAATCGATGATCAGAGCGCCGATTCGACGACCGTAGCTCGCGACTGAACCCGGCCCGGTTTCCGGCATTCCCAGCCGTTCACCGCGATACCCCAGGTCAATTCCCTGTACGGCCAATGCCTCGCGTGGGCCAGAAACCCAGGTGGACACATCGCGTCGGTCCAGAGTTGGTCGATCCATTCGTCCAGGCTACGTTGCCCCGACCTCAGCGCGGAGCGGGAACTCCGAAAACGGAATCTTCGGACGTTGGACTCTCGCTCGAACTGGGGTCGTCACTTGGCGACGGATCATCCGTGGGGGACTCACTTTCCGTCGGAGTAGGTGTCGGGGTAGGAGTTGGCTTCGGGGCCGGGTTGGTATCCACCACGAGCGACGCCATCTTGATGGCACCCGAGGCATATCGATTCAGCTTCTTGGTGGTGATCCGACGGCTGCTCGGCAATTCCACGGTCAGCATCCAACCGGGGTAGGTGCTGTTGAACCAACCACCCATGACACCGGTAAATGCGCGGCGGCAACCATCAGTGGGCAGGCCAGACAGATCGGCGAACTTCGTCGCCACCTTGCCTGTCTTCCAGTTGCATGAACCCAGCACCATGTTCCAGTCCTGGTGATACATAACGACTGCATCTGGTCGCAGGCGATCGATGAATGCCATCATCGCCTTGGTTTCTTTCTCACTGGCAGGCCCGCGGCCAGCGGCAAGAGTTCCCTTGCGCCATCCCACCGGGAAGTTTCGATTCAGGTCAACGCCACGAGCGTTATAGCGACGGTTCGCAGCCCGACCGTCAGGATTCATGGACTCGATCGTCCAGATCTGCACTGCGCCCTTTGTGCTGATCTTGGTGTTGCGGATCTTCTGGACGACGGATATTCCCTTTTTCTCGTTGCCGTGCATCTGGCCAACGAGAAGGATCACTTTGCCCCCGGTCGGATTGCCTTGCCGCTTAGCGACGATGGCTCGACCTCGAGTGGAATATCCAACCGTCACCTTGGCAGGCAGAACCGGAGTGGTCTTGACCTTCTTAGTGGCAGCGGGTGTGACAGCTTCTGACGGTTGCGGCAGTTGCAACAAACTCACTGCAGTCACGGCGACTGCAGTGGCGGTCAGAGCGGTCTTGGTGACGATGGAACCGCGTGAAACTGCCGATTCGGGGGACATCGAGAACATGGGGCTCGACATTACGAGCGATCCTCGGAAGGTGTGTCACAAGATCTATAAAGGAAAGCAAAGGCTGGTTATTTGTAGTCCGTATTGACTAGGAAACTGGTCAGCCTCGGTAGGTAAGAGAAGTGTGAAGATCAGCCGCGAGGGCGTCCAACGCGCGTGCTCTTAGGCATTGGCCCTTTAGGCATGGCTGCGGGCGTATTGCCGAGGGCCTCAAGGCGACGGCGAACTTCAGCGACTTGGGCACCTTTCAATGCGCCGGGGTTCTTCATTACCGCGCGGTTGAGTTTGCGTAGTGGGACTTGGCCTTCTTCGTTACCTGACTGAATCTCGATGATCGGTACATCGGGAACGAATCGCTGGGTCTTCTTGTGCTCGTTACGCAACAGGCTGGTAGCGCGTGCGCTTGGACCTTCGGACACGAGCGTGACGCCGGTCTTGCCCACCACTCGATGTACGACATCTTGGTTCTTTGTCACCGCGACCCCCGGGGTGACGAACCATCCCTTACGCAGCGAGTTCAGGACTGCGGCTGCAGCACCAGGTTGGCCCTCAATTGAGGCGTAGGCAGAACGTTCGGCTCGGCGACCAAACACGATCATTGCCGCAAGTACGGCAAACATGAAGCCGATGATTGGCCAGAAGAACCAGCCCTTAGTGATGGCGGCAATGACCAAGAAGACCGCAAAAACGGCCAGGAAGATCCCAGCCAGAATCAGACCAATCTTTGGATCGTTCTGCTTGGTGAGGGTGTATGTCTGCCGAATCTGGGCGATCCGCCCCGGCTTTCCGTCCTTACGCGCCATTGGTCAAGGGTAAGCCACTGCCTGCGTGATCCGACGCTGCCACCGCCTGCGCGTAGAGGCGTCCAGCCCGGTAGCTCGAACGAACCAGCGGTCCGCTCATCACGCCAACCATGCCCGCGTCTTGCGCTACCTGCTGCAACTGGTCGAACTCCTCTGGTGGAACCCATCGTTCGACTGGGTGGTGACGCAGCGATGGACGTAAGTACTGAGTGATAGTCAGTAATTGGCATCCTGCGGCAACCAGGTCAGCGATCGTCTGTTCAACTTCGTCGCGTTCTTCGCCCAATCCCAGGATTAGGTTGGACTTGGCGACTAATCCTGCCTGTCGAGCAGCGGTCAGTACCTCAAGTGATCGTTCGTAGCGGAAGGCTGGTCGAATCCGCTTCATCAACCGAGGAACTGTCTCTAGGTTGTGGGCGAGCACTTCTGGTCGAGCGTCGAATACTTCATTCAGCAGTTCCGCTTTGCCGGAGAAGTCGGGAATCAGTACCTCAACGCCGCAGCCGGCAACTCGTTCATGAATCTCTCGCACAGTCTGGGCGTAAACCCAGGCCCCTTCATCCGGGAGGTCGTCTCGGGCAACTCCCGTGACGGTGGCATAGCGGAGTCCCATTGCTTTGACTGACTCTGCGACCTTGACCGGCTCATCGCGATCAATAGGTGTGGGTTTGCCGGTATCGATCTGGCAGAAGTCACATCGGCGAGAACACACATCGCCGCCCACCAAGAAGGTGGCTTCGCGGTCTTCCCAGCATTCGCTGATGTTGGGGCAGCCCGCTTCTTGGCACACGGTATGCAAGCCGTTGTCGGCTACTCGCTTACGAATGTCCGCGTGATTAGGTCCGTTGCGTAGGCGGGTCTTGATCCAGGCCGGTTTGCGTTCGATCTCCACACTGGAATTGCGGACTTCCAGGCGCAACAGGCGACGCCCATCTGGGGTGACTGGATTGGTGCCGGAGTCAGTGCTCGTCACAGGTACACCCTACGCCGATCGCCGAACCGCGAAAGTGTCGTACAGGTGAGGCTCTAATACCTCGGCGACTTCCAGAACGGTGACGTCGCGTCCGAGCTGTTCACTGAGTGACGTTGTGGTGGCATCTGCCAACCCACAGGGCACAATCTGTTGCGCCCACGACAAGTCACAGTCCGCGTTCACACTGAGGCCATGCATCGTCACGCCGCGAGCCACCCGGACTCCGATCGCGGCCACTTTCATCGGTGAACCCAACGGAGGCTGAACCCACACCCCGCTACGACCTTCGACTCGGATCGTGGCCAAGCCCAAATCGGCGCAAGTGTCGATGACGATCTGCTCCAGTCGGCGTACATGGGCAACCACATCGAACGGTTGCGGCAGACGAACGATGGGGTAGCAGACCAACTGGCCTGGCCCGTGCCAGGTAATGCGACCGCCCCGATCGACCTCGATGACAGCAGATCCATCGACCGGCAGGTCCTGGGGTTGGGTTCGTCTGCCTGCGGTGAACACCTCGGCGTGTTCCAGCAGCAGTGCAGTATCTGGTTGAGCTCCGGTCGAAATCTGCTCATGCAGTCGACGTTGAAGATCCCACGTGGACTGGTAATCCTGTAGGTGCTGACCTAATTCCAGACGCTCCACCCTGAACACGTCAGGTTCAGTGATCCGGGCGTCGGAGGTCATGTGCCCAGCGTACGCGCGACGCGGCCACTCGTTCAGAGCGCTTTGCTTCGGTCCAGACCACTAGCGTCGGTGTTTGTGAAGCGAGTCATGGAGTTTCCTGCGCACCGAGTGGGCAAGTGGGTCGTACTTCTGGTGTGGATCGTCATTGGCGGGTGGGCATTCGGACATGCCGCTAATTTGACTGGCGCCGAGAACAACAACGCCACTGCGTTCTTGCCGGATGATGCGCAATCAACCCAGGTCATTACTGCTCTACAGCATCAAAAGGGTGCGAACGCTGTTCCGGCAGTTGTGCTCTATGAACGAGCTTCCGGCATCACCGATGCCGACCGGCAACGCGCCAAAGCCGACGTTGAATCAATCAAGTCCGCCAATGTCGCCACTGGCACCGTAGAGGGACCGGTTGAAAGCAAAGACGGCAAAGCGCTCCTCGTGCAAGTCCCCTTGGTCTACGACAGTGGCGCGCAACTGAAGTCGGACTTATCCACGATTAATAAGACTGTGGGAGACGCTGATCCGTCTGACCCATCCCGGGCCGGGCATACGACGATTGACGGGTTATCCATCTGGACGACAGGTCAAGCTGCACAAGCGGCAGAAACGTTGGCTGTGTCCAACAACGCGGATTCCACGTTGTTGTCCGTCTCCATCCTCGTCGTCATGGTGTTGCTGCTGTTGACCTATCGAAGCCCCACGCTGTGGTTCTTTCCCCTCATCTGTGTGGGCACTGCTTTGGCGCTTGCCCAGTCGGTCAACTGGCTATTAGCGACTCACGCTGGGTTGATTGTCAACTTCGCAAGTTCATCGATTCTGTTAGTCCTCGTCTTTGGTGCTGGGACCGACTATGCGCTGCTCATCACGGCGCGCTACCGAGAAGAACTGCGTAACCACGAGGACAAACATGATGCGATGGCCGTCGCCTTGTCTGGTGCCTCGCCAGCGATCCTCGCTTCCGGCGCGACAGTGTCAATCGGGATGTTGTGCCTACTTGTCTCCACGCTGGCTAGCGATCGCGGACTCGGTCCGGTGGCGGCAGTAGGAATCGTGTGTGCCCTGCTGTGCATGTTGACGCTGTATCCGGCACTGCTCACCATCTGTGGGCGCTGGATCTTCTGGCCCAAGCGCCCCGACTATGGCCAGGAAGTCGTAGAAACAAATGCGCTCTGGTACAAGATCGGGCACCGGGTTGCCAAGCGCCCACGAACGGTATGGATTGTCTGCGGTGCCATCCTGCTGGGTATTGCGGCGCTCAACATTCCGTTCCTCAATCCCGTGGGACTGACCAACGCACAAAGCTTCACCCATCCTGTTGTCGCGGTGGAAGGGGAGCAGCGGGTTGCCGAACACTTCCCGGCAGGGGCAACGTCACCGGTGCTGATCCTGGCTAGCCCCGTTGCTGAACAAACAGCGCAGACGGTCGCTCAGTGGGTGGAAACCGATCCGAGGATCTCCACGCTGCTGAGTAAGCCCACCATCACCGATGACAATCAGTACCTGTTCTTCACTGCGGCATTGAAGGATTCACCGGATAGTGAAGCCGCGCAGCAGGCGATCGTCGATTTACGGTCGAACTTGAACAGTCAGGCGGATGTGTCGGCGCTCGTTGGCGGCCAAACCGCAACCACTGTTGACGTCAACACAGCAACTGATCACGATCGATCCGTTGTTATCCCTCTGGTGCTGTTTGTGGTGTTCCTCGTGACGTCGATCCTGCTGCGTGCATTGGTCGGATCGTTCCTGCTCATGGTGGTGGGATTGTTGAGCTTCCTCTGTGCGATGGGCTTCTCTGTGGCGATGTTCAACCTCGTCTTCGGGCAGACCGCGCAGGATTCGTCCTATCCCTTGTATGTGTTCATCTTCTTGGTCGCGCTGGGTGTGGACTACAACATCTTCCTGATGCATCGAGTCAAAGAAGA
>JBDHZU010000101.1:0-7264 GCA_039812085.1 Candidatus Nanopelagicales bacterium
CCAGCATGGAGGTCCTGGCGAACGCCCTGGCCGAGCATGCTGAAGAACTGCGTCAAGCCGCTATCGAGGCAGGCGAACCGCACTGGCGTCCGAGCAAGAAGCGCGCCGGTTCTCGTCGCCGCTCGGCAAAGACGGCTAAGTAGCGAATAGGCAGCAGGACATGGACCGACCACGACGACTGCGCAGTACTGCTGCCATGCGCCGGTTGGTCCGAGAAACCACCCTGCTGCCACGTCACCTCGTGTTGCCGGTGTTCTACCGGGAAGGCATCGATGCTCCACGCGAGATCGCATCGATGCCGGGTGTCATGCAGCACACGTTGGACTCGCTGACCCAGCACGTTGATACTGCACTTCACGCGGGCGTCGGTGGAGTAATGGTGTTCGCGGTTCCGCAAGAACGCGACGAGCACGGTTCGGCAGCCTGCGATCCCGACGGCGCACTGAATGTTGCGGTTCGACACTTGTCCGAACGCTTTGGTGACGACACCGTGCTGATGGCCGACCTGTGTCTCGATGAGTTCACTAGTCACGGTCATTGCGGACTACTCACTGATGACGGTCGGGTCGACAATGATGCGACTCTCGTTGCCTATCAGCAGATGGCTGAGCAGTTGGCACATGCCGGAGCCCACTTGGTGGGAACCAGCGGAATGATGGATGGCCAAGTTGCAGCCGTGCGCGATGCGCTGGACGATTCTGGCTACTTCGACACCGGGATCATCGCCTACGCCGCCAAGTACGCGTCAGCGATGTATGGCCCATTCCGAGACGCGGTCGAATCCCAGCTCAATGGGGATCGTCGAACGTATCAACAAGATCCCGGCAATCGTCGTGAAGCGATGCGCGAGGTCGCACTCGATGTGGCTGAAGGTGCGGACATTGTCATGGTCAAACCGGCCCTGCCCTACCTTGACGTGTTGTCAGACGTAGCCGCAGCGGTTGATCTGCCGGTGGCGGCATACCAAGTGTCCGGTGAGTACTCGATGATCGAAGCCGCTGCAGCAAAGGGCTGGATTGACCGGGATGCCGCGATTGACGAGTCACTACTGTCGATTCGTCGAGCAGGCGCTGACATTGTGCTCACTTACTTTGCGGCCGAGGTTGCGGCGCGATCCGGTGCCGCAAGCGACGCGTAAAGTGGGCGCGTGACCCAAACCAATGCCGAGTGGTTCAACCGTGCGCGTGAGGTCACTCCAGGAGGGGTGAACTCTCCGGTTCGAGCCTTCGCTTCCGTGGGTGGGACTCCCCGGTTCTTCGTTTCCGGTTCCGGTGCCACCGTGACTGATGTCGAGGGCAACGAATACATCGATCTCGTGGGTAGTTGGGGTCCAGCAATCCTGGGACATGCCCACCCGGCTGTGGTCGAAGCCGTTGAGCAGGCCACTAGTCACGGATTTGGGTTTGGTGCCCCCACCCCAGTTGAGGTCGAACTGGTCGAAGCCATGCTGGCGCGGGTCGATGCGTTGGACCAGGTACGCATGGTCAGCTCGGGCACGGAAGCCACCATGTCCGCGATTCGGTTGGCCCGAGGTTTTACCGGGCGAGACAAGATCATTAAGTTCAGCGGCTGCTACCACGGCCACGGAGATTCGCTGTTGGCCGCAGCGGGGTCTGGCGTGGTCACGCTCGGGTTGCCTGACTCGCCGGGTGTCACACAAGCAATCGCGGGCGACACCATCGTCTTGACCTACAACGACAAGCAAGCCGTGACAGACGTGTTCGCAGAACTAGGTGACCACATTGCCTGCGTCATCACCGAAGCCGTCCCCGCCAACATGGGAGTCGTGCCTGGCGTAGACGGGTTCAACCAGTTCCTGTCGGAGATCACTACCCAGCACGGCGCATTACTCATCAGCGATGAAGTGATGACCGGCTTCCGGGTATCGCCTAGCGGTTGGTACGGCCTGGAAGCTCAGCCCGAAGGATGGAAGCCGGACCTATTCACCTACGGCAAAGTGATCGGTGGGGGGCTTCCTGCGGCAGCATTCGGTGGCCGCGCTGACGTTATGTCCATGCTCGCGCCAGTGGGGCCGGTGTATCAGGCGGGCACTTTGTCCGGCAATCCGATCTCGGTGACGGCTGGTCTGACCACCCTCAAACATTGCGATGCTGCGTTGTATGCACGGTTGGATTCTGCATCCGCCCGCTTGCAGGAACTCGTCAGTCACGCTTTGAGTAACGAGGGTGTGCCGCACACGGTGGCGAGCGCCGGGAACCTATTCAGCGTGTTTTTCACAGATTCGCCGGTCACCAATTTTGACCAAGCTAAAGCGCAACAGGCATGGCGTTACCCGGCGTTCTTCCACGCAATGCTGGATGCGGGAGTTAGCCTGCCGCCGTCAGCATTTGAAGCATGGTTCGTGTCGGGCGCACATGACGATGCCGTGCTCGACAGAATTGCTGACGCACTACCGGCAGCGGCCGCAGCGGCTGCCGCAGCCACCGACCCCCAGGCCTAGACACGGAGTTCCCAATGACTCAGACCACCGTTCACCTGCTGCGCCACGGCGAAGTCTTCAATCCAGAGAAGATTCTCTACGGGCGCCTGCCTGGTTACCACCTGTCTGAACTCGGTGAACAGATGGCAGACCTGGCGGCAGAAGCATTAGCCGGTAACGACATCGTGCGTGTGGTGTCCTCGCCATTGGAACGTGCCCAGCGAACCGCGGAGCCGATCGCAGATCTCAAAGGTTTGGACATCGTCACGGACGACCGAATCATCGAGGCGGACAACAAGTTCGAGGGCCAACGGGTGTCCGTGGGTGATGGCGTGCTGAAGCAGCCGAAGGCTTGGCGTCACCTGTACAACCCGTTTACCCCGAGTTGGGGTGAGCCGTATGCCCAGGTCGCTGATCGCATGGAACAAGCGGTTGCCGATGCGCGCGAGCAAGCGTTTGGTCACGAGGCCGTATTGGTCAGTCACCAGTTGCCGATCTGGATTTCACGGTTGTCGTTCGAGGGTCGTCGACTCTGGCACGACCCCCGCAACCGTCAGTGCAACCTTGCGTCGCTGACCTCGTTGGTATTCGACGACGACCGACTCGAGTCGATCCTCTACACCGAACCAGCCAAGTCGTTGTATGCCACGTCCACCGGAGGCGTGGGGGCCTAAATGTCATACGGGGGCGGGCGACGCATTGCTGCAGTCATGGCAGCGGCTGCGCTGTGCCTTGGATTGGCATCATGTGGCACGACGGGTGCATCCGGCGGTGATTCGCAAGCTCGATTCGTCAGCGGTAACGGCAACGTCACTCTTGTTCCGGTCGATCAGCGCAAACCGGCCCCAGCTGCAACCGGGGAACTCATCACGGGCCAGCCGTGGTCGTTAGCAGCGGACAAAGGCAAGGTCGTCGCGCTCAATGTGTGGGCGTCGTGGTGTGCGCCTTGCCGGGCAGAGGCACCCACTTTGCAGAAGCTGAACGAGGATCTATCTGGTCACGGTGTGGTGATGACCGGTCTCGTCACCCGCGATTCCAAAGCCAGCGCGGAGGCGTTCATCCGACGCTTTGGTTTGACCTACCCGAATGTGTGGGACCCCACCGGTTCGGTCCAGTTGCTGTTTTCCGGAGACTTGCCGCCTGCAGCGATCCCTTCGACCTTGCTCGTGGATCGACAAGGGCGAGTCGCGGGACGAATCATTGGTGCAGTTGATCGGGCGGAATTGCGAAAGATCCTTACCGAACTGGCCGCCGAGAAGTCGTGACGATTCGCCGATGAACGAGTACCTCGTGCCACTGGCGACCGCGTCGGAAACTGTCACTTCCGGTTCGCTGCTGCTCGCTATTCCCATCGCGATGCTGGCTGGATTGGTCTCTTTTCTCTCTCCGTGCGTATTGCCTTTGGTGCCCGGCTATTTGTCGTTCATCACGGGGCTGACCGGCGCGGAACTTGCCGAAGAGGCCAGTGCCCGAGCGGTCAAGACACACTCGCGGGTCTTGCTTGGCACCGCGTTATTCGTGCTCGGTTTTTCCGTGGTGTTCGTCGCCTACGGCCTGATTTTCGGAGCAATCTCGGGCTGGTTATTTACCCACGGACTGCTGTTGCAGCGCATCCTCGGCGTCATCGTCATCTTCATGGGTCTGCTGTACGCGGGCTGGATTCCCGGTCTGCAACGTGAGTACCGCATCCACGCCGCACCGCGATTCGGAATCTGGGGAGCGCCGCTGTTGGGCTTCCTGTTTGGGCTGGGATGGGCGCCCTGCATCGGACCGACCCTGGCCGCGGTCTTGGGTTTGGCCGCGGACTCTGGCAGTGCAGGCCGCGGAGCGCTGTTGTCCTTTGCCTACTGCCTCGGTCTGGGAATCCCATTCCTGCTCGTGGGTTTGGGGTTCCGCTGGGTTGCCGGAGCGTTGACCTGGGTGCGATCCCATTACCTGCTCGTTATGCGAATCGGCGGAATCATGTTGATCATCGTTGGCTTGCTGTTGGTCACCGGTATGTGGGAACAACTCAGCATCCAAATGCGCGTATGGGTCGGCAGCTTCTCGCCAGCACTGTGATGGCTGCGGCGACCAATTGCTGCGGGGTGTGCACGGACAATCCCGCCGCGACTTAGGGTGGCCGGGTGGGTCAAACAACGCAGTCTGCCGTCGACGGGGCAGACGCTGGGCTATCCACCCAGCCAGAGCGGCCGGCAGCCCCACAACAAGGGATCGGTTTCTCCGGCTGGCTGCGTTGGGCTTGGCGACAACTCACCAGCATGCGCGTGGCGTTGCTGCTGTTGTTCCTGTTGGCACTTGGCAGCGTTCCTGGATCAGTCTTGCCGCAGCGCGGCACGGATGCCGTTCGCGTCCAGGAGTACATCAAGGACCATCACTTCTGGGGAACCCTGTTCGACAAGGTCGGGCTCTTCGATGTCTTCGGGTCGCCGTGGTTTGCCGCGATCTACCTGCTGCTCATGGTGTCGTTGGCGGGCTGCATCATCCCTCGGCTCCTCGCTCATCTCAAGGCACTGAGGTCAGCGCCGCCAATTGCGCCTTCTCGATTGACTCGGCTTCCGGAATCGGCCGCCTGGACAACCAGTACGGCTGATGTGCCGGACCCAGATGCGTTGCTACGAGCCGCTGGAGATGAGTTGCGCTCGCGTCGGTGGCGCGTCGTTGTCACTGGGATGGATGGATCGGGGCGAGAAGCGGGAACGGTTGCAGCCGAGAAGGGAATGTTGCGTGAGACCGGCAACATCCTGTTCCACTTGGCTCTGTTGGCTCTGCTGTTGGGCGTAGCTGCTGGTGGACTGTTCGGTTGGAAGGGCAAGGTGATCGTGGTCGAAGGTCAAGGCTTCGCGAACACGATCACCCAGTACGACTCGTTCAGTGCTGGGCGACTGGTCGATCCCGGTAACTTGCCGCCGTTCACCCTCAACCTGAACTCGTTCGAGGCCACGTATGAGCGTGAAGGTAAGCAGCAGGGTGCGCCGCGCAGCTTCTCGGCTGGGGTGAGTGCGCAAACGAATCCACAGCAGGCTGCCGTCACCACCACGATCGGAGTCAATACCCCGCTGGACATTGATGGCAGCAAGGTCTATCTGGTGGGTCACGGATATGCGCCGGTCATCACGGTGACAGACAAGAACGGTCATGTGCAGTACTCCGGGGCGACGGTGTTCCTGCCGACGGACGGCAACTTCTCGTCCAACGGAGTGGTGAAGATGCCAGATGCTGACCCGCAATTGGGCATTCAGGCGATGTTCCTGCCGACCGCGATTATTGATCCGGAGAAAGGTCCGATTTCGGTGTTCCCTGCCACCGACGATCCGGCCCTGTTCATGTCCGCGTGGCAAGGCAATCTGGGTTTGGATAACGGGGTCCCGCAGAACGTCTACGTACTGGACACCACGCAGATGAAGCGGCTGGGAACCAAGTCGTTGAAGCCGGGTCAGACGTGGACGATTCCGGGGAACGGCTCCACACTGAAGTTTGACGGGATCAAGCAGTTCGCCACTTTCCAGGTGTCGCATGACCCAGGGCGTATCCCCGCGCTGATTGCCGGTTTGTTGACCATCTTCGGGTTGATTTTGTCGCTGCTGGTTCCTCGTCGGCGCATGTGGTTGCGGGTTGGTCCGGCAGATGGTGATTCACGCGATATCGAGATTGGTGGCCTGAGTCGGACCGAGGAACAGGGTCTTGAACGTGTGGTAGGCGAATTTGCCGATCAGATTCGGGGTCTCGCGCCCCCAATTTCCGATGACAAGGCACAATCGAACGCGTGAGTTCCACCAGCCTGGCGCAACTGTCCAATGTGTTCGTTTACAGCTCGATGCTCGTCTACACCGGATCGTTCATCACGTTCGCGGTGTCGCTGGCTTCTACCCAAGCCCGCGAGGATGTCAACGTCGATCTGACTGAGAAGGTGGCAGTTGCCGCCAGTGGTTCGGGCGAACCGGCAAAGCCTTCGCGTCGCGTGACCGGCGTTCCGGTTGAGCGCAAGCCGGATGCGTTGCCACCAGGTCGTCGTGCGGGCAACATCGCAATGGCCCTGATGTGGCTGGCAACGATTCTGTTGGCCGCTGGAGTCATCGCACGCGGAATCTCCGCTGGACGCGCGCCGTGGGGAAACATGTACGAGTTCTCCACTGCTTCCGCGCTCGCAATTTCTGCCGTGTTCCTTGGAGTTTCAGTCAAGAAGGACGTGCGTTGGCTCGGAGTATTCATTTCCGGTGCCGTGCTGCTGACGCTTGGTCTGGCCGTCACCGTGCTCTACACCGATAGCGAACAGCTCGTTCCCGCGCTTCGTTCCTACTGGCTAGCGATTCACGTGACCGCCGCGATCATCTCCGGGGGTGCCTTCACCTTTGGTGCTTTCGTCACGATGCTGTATCTGGTGCGTGATCGGGCAGAGGAGAAGGCAGGAGAAGGTCAGCCTGTGAAGGGATGGCTTGCCAGCCGAGTTCCCAGTGCCGACCGCTTGGATGCTCTCGCGTATCGCACCTTCGCGTTCGTGTTTCCGCTGTGGACCTTCGCGATCATTGCCGGTGCGATCTGGGCTGACTACGCCTGGGGCCGTTACTGGGGCTGGGACCCCAAGGAGACGTGGGCCTTCATCACCTGGGTCATTTTTGCCGGGTATCTGCACGCCCGTGCGACCGCTGGTTGGCGAGGTCGTCGCGCAGCCGTGATCGCCCTGATCGGCTTCGCCTCGTTCATCGTGAACTACTTCGTCATTAACCTGGTGACCAGCGGACTACACAGCTACGCCGGAGTCAGCTAGTAGCTCAGCTTTAGCGGCTGACTCGACGGCAAGTAATTTGCGGCTGGATCTAAGGA
>JBDHZU010000102.1:0-7197 GCA_039812085.1 Candidatus Nanopelagicales bacterium
CGAACCACACTGCTCACCTGATCCGGATGATGCGAGTCGTAATGAAACACCGACGTCACCGCCGCCGAAGTATCCGAAGCGTTACCGTCTTCCATCGTCAACGGCACCTCACCATACTCGCGAAAATCGGAACCCCAGATCGGGGTCGTCATCCTCGATGTATCCCATTGAACTGAGCGAGCGGTCATCTGCATCACGTGAACAGAACGTCGTGAATTCGACAGGGCTTTCTGGACCATAGGCTGCTTCGGCAAACTCAACTTCGGGATCCAGACCCAATAGCTGAGCAGCGCGATACGCCAGGCTCAAGACGGGCAACGTGTCCCGGCTGTCCCCTGCGATCCTGAGCGCAAGCTGCTCAGCGCGAAGGCAGTCCCAAAGAAAACTGGCCGACCGCTCGCGCACGGCCAACGACGCCATCCGCTCGGCAAACGCAGACAACACCGTCGCGTGGTCCTTGGACAACTCGTGGCTTACTGCGCGGAACTCGGATACTCCATGAACTCGCGTGATCAGACCAGCGATCTCCAGGTCGCGCCTGTTTGGCAGGCGATCTGTCCCATAGCCCTCGTTACCTCTGGGGTCCAGGATCTCGAGGTCGGTTTCATCGAAGATCGTCACGATCCACCTCGTGGTATGAGGTAGTCACCAGATCGGGCGTCGTAGATGCAGTTCATCGCAGCCGACGACGTGGGAGTGACCGCGATCGATGGCGGAGAGGCAGAAGTGCCGCGAGAGTCGCGACGATTCAGAACAACGACCCACTTGGTCACTAATGCGGAGACCGAGCGCGCCCGCCTCAGGTTGTCAGTTGAGGCGATCCAACTCGTTGCCGTCTGCATCTCGGGTGATCACCGCCCCAGGCGCCCAGACGGAGATTCCTCCAGGCCAGTTCACGATCTCGAGCTCACGGCCGAACGGATCGATGACGTCGGCAAACATGAACTCCTCTCCCGCCAGTTCGTAGGTCATACCGCTCGGCTCAAACATCGCGGTGAAGGGCGCCCGACCATCAGCCGTGAGCTTGATACGGAGGAAGGATTGGTCAGTCATTTTCGACTCCAAGCATCTATGACTAGTTGTGACAGATCAACGCGGACCAGGGCTGTCGCGTTGTTCGGAACGGCTGGCCCGACGCCGCGATACATAGCATTGAGCATCTTGGCGTCATCTAGCGAGACCAAGGCGCGCAGCTCTTCGTCCGTCATACCTGCGAATTGTCGCCGCATCGGCAGCAGGCCATCGGCCTGGACTATCGCCCAGGTCTCCGGAGCCGTTCCGTGGAACAGCTCGACCCCCATGCCACGCACTCGTGGTGTCGGGAACCTTGGTAGGAGACATCGGAAGTGAGACTGCCGTATCTCGAGTCACTAGTCCTGCTCGCGGCGGAACTGCTCCATGGACTGAGTCAGGGTGATCGCATGCCCGGTAGCGACTAGCTGGTTGTCGGCGCTGATGAGGGTGCAGTCATGGGCCTCTGCCGCGGCAACGAATGCTGCGTCGTAAAAGGTCAAACCCTCACTACAAGCCGTATCAGCAGCGGCAGCTAAACCAGTGATGTCCAACGTCAAGGGTGGGCCGCAAAGAGTGACTGTCGCCGTGAGTACAGCAGTTGCTTGTTCTGCGCTGCGCTTCAACGGACGCACAAGCACGTTGCCTAATTCGTACAGTCCTAGATCCAAGACATGTGCTCGAATGACACCTTGCCGGTGTGCGTGAAGGTGCCATTCGGCCTGCTCTACCTCGTCTTCGCCATCGTGATGAAACCACTTAAGTAAGACGGATGTGTCCAGTAGTAGATCTCGGTTCAATGGTTGGCCCGTTGTTCACGCACCAACTCCGTAGCCGACCACTTGCCAGTGGCAGCCAACGCGTCCCGTGCCGCGATGAGCAACTCATCAACGCGAGCGGCATCAGGTGCCGTGATCTCGCGTCGGGTGGCTTGGGCGATGACAGCACTGCGGCTCATCTGCCGCGCCTGGGCTTCTGCGTCCAATGCGGCCAATAAGTCGTCCGGGATGGAGATCATCACCTTAGCCATACCATCAGTATATACAGTAAGTATATAAGTAAGTGGACCCTTCAGAGGTGAAGCTCTACGAGCTGGCAGCAGCGCGCCGAAGCCGGTCGCTGACGGCATCGGCAATACCCGATCCGGTCGGGGCGACGGCTAGTACGTGATCAAGGTGCTGGGCATCGGCAGAACGTAGGGCGGCGTAAAGCGACTGGGCATAGTGCTCGTCTGATGTTGCGGCCAACAGAACGACTGCATCACTAGTGGTTTGGTCGACTGTGGTGATGACTCCGACAGCGCCACCTTGGGCCGCAAGCTCAGCCACACGATCGTTCAGTTGGTCGCGCTCGACTAGCTCGACGGTGGCGGCCGGACTGTAGTGCGACTCCAATTCGCCAGACACTCGTCCGGCAGTTGCAGGAGTTGACGAGGTAGCCACTGGGGATCCGAGAAGGTCGCTGATCATGTCGCTCGTGATGGCACCGAGACGTCTGATGCGGACTTGTTCACTCGAGCAGTCAACGATTGTGCTCTCGATTCCCACGTGGCATGTTCCACCGTCGAGCACCACATCGCCCGGGGTCAATCGGTCGGATAGTTCCGCCAGAACTGCAGCGGCTGTTGTCGGACTCACCGCACCGAATCGGTTAGCGCTGGGTGCCGTGACTCCGGGGTGCTGCACTCCGGCACGGGCCAGTGCCTCGAGTACCTGTTGAAAGTGGTGGTGATCGGGACTGCGCAACGCCACCGTTGGTTGTCCACCGGTGACGGCATCGGTCACCCGTGACGATCGACGAGTGATGACCGTCAGAGGTCCAGGCCAGAACTCCTCGGCTAATGCCTGTGCATGGGGGTTCCAGTCGCCTGACCAATGAGTAGCGGAGGCGGTATCGCGGACATGCACAATCAAAGGATGGTCAGCGGGGCGACCTTTGACTGCGAAGGTGCGGCGAACAGCGTCCTCGTTGTCGGCTAATGCTCCGAGCCCATAAACGGTTTCGGTGGGGAGTCCTGCCAGACGCCCGTCGAGCAGCGCAGCAGCAGCGACTCCCGGATCGCTTGTTAGCTGCGGTAGATCTTGACCGGCGTCCCGATCGGCACCCGCTTGTAGAGCCACTTTTGAGTGTTCCAATCTCGGACGTTCACGCACCCGTGTGATGCGCCGTTGTACCCGTCGGCACGAAAGTAGCGCGAGAAGTGAATGGCCTGCCCGCCGCTGAAGTACAAAGACATGTCCATCGGCATTTGGTAAAGCGCAGAGAAGTCGTCGTACACCTTATTGAAAACCTTGAAGTTGCCTTCTCGGGTGCGGTTGCCGACGCCACCGAAACGGGCATCTTCACGCAGCACGAGCCGACCGTGTTCGAAGTAGCGCAACACCTTCATCGTTTTATCGACGCAGATGATGCGTTTCTGCTTCTTCTTGGTGCAGGCGGAAGGGATCTTCGCCTTGTGAGCTAGCGCGTCAAGTTTGATCGCTCCTGAACGGGTGAGCTTTCCGGACGCATTCATGCCGAACTTGTCTTGCAGATTGCACAAAGCCTTCAACGTCGTCGTATCGAACACTCCCGACGTTGGAGCCGGGATGCCCACCTTGTTGATGCGTTGCTGCATAGTGCGAACTGCTGCCCCACGGTCGCGGACTTGCAGGTAGCCCTTGCCTGCCTTTACTTGCCCGTAGCTGGGGACTTTGTGTGTGACGTTGCTCGCCGGCGGATCGTAGTTCCAGCAGGTGCTATTCACCGAGGGGTAGTACGGCTGGGGAACTGAGGCAGAAGCTGGCGCTGCGCCCATCCCGACAACAGCGCACCCGGCCACCACAAATGCGGCTCCACTCTTGCGCCAGAAAGTCATGTTTTGGATTCTCTCCCAGGGATGAGCAGTGCGCTGGGCTGCTCCGCCAAACGAGTGCAAAACCTAGAGCACAGCCGAAACGCTTCGAGGTTTCCGGTGTCCGATCCACGACACGCCGGTGTGACGACGTGACCGCGAAATCTCTTTGGCGATATCGACCTGTGAACGCGCCTCCCATATCCGGAAGCTGTTAGACCCTGCACGTGCGTGTTTGGAGTTTTGCCCAGTCCTTATCTGCAGTGGTTGCATCCGCGGTTGCTGGTTCACTACTCGTCGCGGCACCAGTAGTCGCTGATGATGATGTTCCCCCGTGGTCTGCACCAGTTGATACCGCAGTCGATTCAGCCCCGGCCCTGGCTTCGTCGGCAACTCCTCACGGTTGGACCCCCAAGCATGTGAGTGAGTCACGGCGGCGGCGAGTTCGCATTCCCAAGCATGTGTCCAAGACGGTTCACGTGAACTCCCACCTGAAGAGTGTCGACTCCGTGCTGAAGATGTCGTCACCAGTCGCTTCCCAAGTTGTCGTTAATCAACTCGGTGCCACCGGTTCCGGAAAAATTGAAGGTTCACTGTTTGCGGTATCTGTGCATCGGCAAGGCACTAACGCTGCTGGGCCGCTTCATGTGTCGATGAAGACATCCGAGATAGCTGGGGCATTCGGTGGTTCGTATGACGAGCGGCTGCGCGTGGTGGAGTTCGGTTCCTGCGCACTGCACACGTCTACGGGAGAGCATTGTCCGGGTCACACACTGAACTCAACCCGCTCTGGTGAATGGCTAAACGCGACTGCGTCAGTGACCGACGACGTGGTGGTATTCGCACTACTAGCGGGTGCGTCCAGTGAGCAGGGGACGTTCTCTGCGACCAAACTGCCTGCCTCAGGTACCTGGAACGCAGGTGGTTCTACCGGCTCGTTTACCTACCAATATCCGATCCCCACTCCACCATCCGTTTCCGGTGCTGCCCCGGATGTGACGCTGACGTACGACTCGCAAGATGTGGATGCGCGGACATCGAAAACGAACGGCCAGGCCAGTTGGATTGGTCAGGGTTGGAGCTATGACCCTGGCTGGGTCGAGCAGGTGTATCGCCCATGCGGAGAAACCCACAAATCCACATCAGACAAGTTGTACGGCTACGGCGACCTGTGTTGGTCGTCAAGCTACTCAGACAAGAGCCTGCCGAGTGCTGTCGTGCACTTCCACGGTCGCACGATGGACATCATCCGGACGTCCAGCGGATGGAGTTTGGCCAACGGTGACGGTTCCACGATCGAGCGACTCTCGGGGGCGTCAAACGGCACGCACGATAAGCATTACTGGCGCCTCACCGACACCAAGGGAACGCAGTATGACTTCGGTATCGGCCAATTGGTGTCGAAGGTAACCACCAAGACAAAGATGAGTAAGAACGCACGGGTGCGGACCCTGAGCGCAACTGCAACAGGTTCAGTGGCGACGGTTCCTGTGATTGGTGATGACGCCGGTGAACCATGCCACAACAGTGATCTCACTAAGGCGGTCTGCACTCAGGGGTATCAGTTCCATCTGGATCGGGTGGTGGACAGCAACGGCAACTTGTCCGAATACACCTACGGGAAAGAGACCAACGAGTACCGCCCCGAGTACGTGAAACATCCCAGTACATACCGCTCGTACACCGCAGCGATCTATCCCGCATCAATTCTCTACGGGTTGAACACGCATACGAACACCACACATGTGCAGGCCGAAGTCCGCTTCGAAGCGTCTTATCGATGCCGAGGAACGATTGAGGTATCAGACCCGATGAAGGATGTCGTGGGCTGCAAATCAATCCTTGGTCAGCACAAGGACGAGTACCCGGATGTTCCAGCAGATCTGCACTGCGTCAAGAACGTGTGGTGCACCAACATCAGTCCCACCTTTTATGAACAGTCCCGGTTGAACCGGATCATCACGTACGTAAGAAACGCGTGGGATGGACGACTACTGCGCCCAGTGCGTGAGTACCAGCTCACCTCGAAGCTCCCATCGGCAACCGCTGCCACCAGTCATGCGATGTGGCTGGACGGCATCCAGGGCAGAGGCTTCAATTTTCTGACAAGCGATCGCGGATACCAGACGGTGTTCGGTGCGGTCACGTTGAAGAACCGCCACGACGGGGATGCATCTAAGGCGCTGCACTACCAACGGATTAATGCGATCACCACTGATACCGGCGGAAAGATCGCTGTTACCTACAGCCAGCCGCATGGGTGCGCGATCAAACACAACAGTTCCGCGGCGACGTTTGCCGCTAACCACGGGGACTGTTTTCCTTCCTACTTCCAATCCAAACCGGGCGCGACACCCACCTGGGGTGTCTTCAACAAGTGGCTGGCCACCACAGTCGCCCAACACGATCTTGACGGCCTGGGTGGTTCGACCATCACCCACCACTACGCGTATTCCACTCCCGCGTGGTCATGGACGAACTCTCCGATCACGGTGTCTCATCAGACATGGGATCAGTGGCGTGGTTCTCAAACCGTTACTGACACTTCGGGAACTAATCCGACTGTTGTCACACAAACTCACTACTTCCGAGGTCTCAACGGCACTCGAGACGGCGCCGGGCATCGTGTGGAAGCCACGGTCACCGACCCGATACTTGGTCAGTTCCCCGACGGCGGCTCGCTGGCTGGACAAGTGCTCTATAGCCAAACTGGCCCCAGCGCCAGCAGTCCCTTGACGCTGCAGCACACCAGCTACCACACCATTGATCACGGTGCGAGCCAGAACACCGCCCAACAGTTTCCGGTAGGCAGGGCAACCATTATTGTTCCGGCGACGTCAGTGGCAGAAACTCGCGGCCACAGTGGTACTCGATACACGCGAACCCGCACGAGCTACGAGAGTCACGGGCTGCCCACCTCAGTGGTCGACGATGGCGACTGGGCTCCCGCGGGAAATCAAGTAGTCGGCGATGAGACCTGCACTGTGACGGGCTATCAACATCCATCGAGTCACAACATGATTGCGTTCCCTGTGCAAACGAGCGTGTACCCGAACACGAGCTGCAATGGCACGCCTATTCGCGCCAACACGATTCGCTATGACGGTCACTCGGATACGTCGACTGCTTTGGTCAGAGGTAATCCGACCTTCACCAGCCAATGGGTGACTGCTGGTGGCGGGCATCCGGTGGAGACTCACACCAGCTATGACGACTGGGGACGCGTACATACCCAGACGGATGCGGTTGGTGATGTGACCACGATGACCTACAAGCGTTTCGACAAGGTCGTTGGACATTTCGCCGACATGTTGTTGCCGGCAGAAATAGATGCGGCAGCCACATCCCCAACC
>JBDHZU010000103.1:0-7163 GCA_039812085.1 Candidatus Nanopelagicales bacterium
GGCCAACGCGGCGTGCGGTAGGGCGACAACTGACTGCTTGGGGCCTGGCGGATCGCTGTGACGACACTGAATTGATCGTCAGCGAACTGATCACCAACGCCATGCGTTACGGCTCAGCGCCGGTGGACGTAAAGGTCCGCGTGATCCCCACCGGCATTCGCCTCGAAGTCACTGACCAGGCAATCGACAAGCTCCCCGAACCGCGTCAAGCCGCCGAGTACGCCACGAACGGTCGCGGCTTCGAACTCATCACCGCATTGAGTTCCGACTGGGGCGTTGAGGTCGATGAAGCTCACGGCAGCAAGACCGTCTGGGTCGAACTCGCTGCCTAAGCGACTAAAGCCACCCACGGGCTCAGAGCAATCTCACTTGGATGGGAGACTGTCAAACAGTCACCTGTTGCCAATTGAGATGGAGACCTGTCTTGCGCAGCCCGAAAGCGTTTTACCGCCCGCTGGCAGTTGGAGCACCCGAACCGGTCAAGGACGTTCCGTTCCGCCCGTCCCGAATGATCCACTTCTTCGATCCCAGCAACGAGCGCATGGCAGCGAAGATCCCGGACATCGCCAAGCAGACCGACATCCTGCTGGGAAATCTGGAAGATGCCGTCTCGGCCGACAAGAAGGAAGCTGCTCGCGAAGGTTTGGTGTCGATTGCGCAGGCCACCGACTTCGGAACAACTCAGCTTTGGACCCGGATCAACAGCCTCGACTCCCCCTGGGTGCTCGATGACTTGACCCGACTCGTCCCCGCTATCGGCGACAAACTCGACGTCATCATGGTGCCGAAGGTCGAAGGTCCAGAAGACATTCACTACATCGACCGAATCCTTGCTCAGTTGGAAGCCAAGGCGGGCGTGAGTCGACCGATCCTGGTGCACGCCATTCTGGAAACTGCGGCCGGCGTTAATCGAGTCAACGAGATCGCTGCCGCTAGTCCCCGCATGCAGGGCATCTCTCTGGGCCCGGCGGACTTGGCCGCAAGCCGCCGAATGAAGACCACTCGCGTCGGCGGCGGACACCCCAACTACCTGGTTCGAGTCGATCCGGTCGATGGTGACATCGAAGGCGAGCGCGCCACCTTCCAGCAGGATCTGTGGCACTACACGATCGCGCGCATGGTGGATGCCTGCGCAGCGAACGACATCCTGCCCTTCTACGGCCCCTTCGGAGATATCGCCGATGTAGTCGCGTGCGAAGACCAGTTCCGCAATGCGTTCTTGCTGGGCTGCGTTGGCACGTGGACCTTGCACCCCAAGCAGATCGAGATCGCCAAGCGTGTGTTCAGCCCAGAGGTTGCGGACGTCCAGTGGGCCAAGCAGGTCGTCGAAGCGATGGGTGACGGAACCGGCGCGGTGATGATCGACGGCAAGATGCAGGACGACGCCACGTTCAAGCAGTGCCAAGTCGTTTTGGATCTCGCGAAGGCACTAGCCGAACGTGATCCGGAACTTGCTGCTGCCTACGGATTGGACGGCTAGCCATGAGCGAAAATCCGCGTCCCCGCCGTTCCGTGCTCTACATGCCGGGAGCCAATGAGCGTGCCCTGGAGAAGGCAAAGACCCTTCCCACTGATGCGCTGATTCTGGATCTGGAAGATGCCGTTGCTCCTGACGCCAAAGTCGAAGCACGTGAACGCGTTTGTGCGGCAGCCCAGTCCGGCGAATACGGCAACCGTGAAATCACCATTCGGGTAAACGGCATCGGCACCCAGTGGCACGAAGACGACATCAAAGCGGCGGCCGCGGCCAAGCCAGCAGCCATCGTGGTTCCGAAGGTGAACTCTGCAGGAGAGGTTCGTCAGCTAGACGAGGCGATTGCGGCAGCCGGTGGAGACGGCGTTGCACTATGGGCGATGATCGAGACACCGCAAGCGATCTTGTCAGTGGCAGAAATCGCTGCCGCTAGCGATCGGCTCGAAGTGCTCGTGATGGGCACCAATGACTTAGTGGCCGAACTGCATTCGGTGCATGTTCCCGGCCGCGCCCCCATCCTGTCGGCATTGAGCATCGCGGTACTTGGTGCACGCGCAGCTAACAAGGTGATCCTGGACGGCGTCTACAACGACATCACCAACGAAGAGGGTTTCATCGCCGAGTGTGAACAGGGCAGCCAGTTCGGCTTCGACGGCAAGACCTTGATTCATCCCAAGCAGCTTGAGCCGTGTAACACCGCCTTCTCCCCCAGCGAGAAGGCGATTGAGCATGCTCGTGCCGTCATCGACGCTTACGAGGCTGCTGTCGCTGAAGGCAAGGGTGTTGCCACGGTTAACGGCAAGCTCATCGAGGTCCTGCACGTCAACGATGCCCATCGCATCCTTGGCTTGGCGGACGCTGCTGCTGCCCAGTAGCTCTGGGTAGACCGGGAGACTCGCAAGCAGACAGTCGCTGATTGCGGTCTAACAGTTCGGGTCTTCGATGTCGCACGAGTCCGGATCAGCATCTGGACTCACCATCGTCAGCGACGGGGCCTCGCCCCAGGCTTGTTGCAGGGCAGCCAGTAAGTGCTCGGTTTCTTGGGCACCGGAGACTCCCAGGCGCTGATCAAAAACGAAGAACGGGACCCCAGTGATTCCGTATTCCTGTGCTTGCCGCTCGTCGGCCCGTACCTCAGCCGCGAATTCATCAGAGGACAGCACCTCTTTGACACGATCCGCGTCCAAGCCCACCTGCTGTGCTATTTGCGCAAGCTCACTGTGATCTGACACTGCGAGACCCTTGGTGAAAGTGGCGTCGTCCAATGCTTCTTTGAGTTCATCTTGGACACCAGCCTGTTTGGCCAAGTGAAGTAGTCGGTGAGCATCGAATGTGTTGCCCGCACGCGACAGTTCGAAGTGGTAATCCAATCCTTCTGCCGCAGCAATCGACGTCACCCGATCGAACATGGCGTGGATAGATGCGACATCCGTGCCGAACTTCTTGGCCAGATCATTTGCATGCCCACCCGGTTGCTCTGGTGACGGCGGCGCACTCGGATCCAATTCGAAAGATCGCCACACCACTTCGACCTCATCTGAATGCTCGAACTGTGTGAGTGCAGATTCGAATCGACGCTTGCCGATATAGCACCACGGACACACCACATCGGACCAAATATCAACGCGCATGACAGACACAACCACTCAACTAGCCAATGTGTTCCCAACAGCTAAGTCTCGGCGCGTCAGTCGACGCCGTTATACACCTGGCAGGGGTGACCTGGTGGACAGTTTGCTCACTGCCGATACCGCTGCTTGTCTGTGCCGGAATCCTGTGGGCCTGGGCATGGAACACCAAGAGCAAGGGGCTCGCCCTGGTCGCAGCTCTGTTCGCTATCCCAGTAATCGCAGGGATTCCATACACCTGGGTATTCACCAAGGATGTCTACACCGTGAACCTTTCGGCAGCGAGCCCGCTGTTCGCCGTGTTGGTCGGGGTTGCACTCCCTGGCCTGGTCTTGCTGTTTGGGGCATGCGCGATCTCATTCCATGACTGGAAACGTGACGGCTCTAAAGACACACGTATGAGTCTGATCAACGAACCGGCAGTCGCCCAATAACGATCCTCGACTGCACTCCTGGCGCAAACGCAAGAGCGTGGTTGGGGCCTCATACGAAGCCCCAACCACGCCACTAGCTATCTGACTATTTGATTCGGACTTTGATGACTTTCTTATAAGCCTTAAACGGATGGGCACCTCGAACTGCTGGTGCCGTCAAGGTGATAGTGAACGTCCCCTTCTTCCGCTTGGCCCGGAAGGTGACCTTGCCATTCTTGGCAACCTTCACCTTTCCCAACTTCTTCTTGATCTTGGCTTTCACCTTGACCTTGAGCCCAGCATTTGTCTTCGGCAGGCTCTTGATCACTACCTGGTTCTTCTTCGAGCGGTAGAACCCCGGATCGTACGACGCACTGCACTCACCCTGCCCTTTCGGCGGACGACAAAGTTTCGGCGACGAACGCGCCAGTCGCAGGCTTACCTCGTTTAGACCCATTTGAGTCATGGGGAAATTGCCGAAAATGATCATGGTGAATAGTTTTGGCTGCTGTGAAGACTCTTCGGAACCTCATCAACCCAGTGACCACACGCGCTTCCGGATGGTGGTGCCAATCCAGCATCCGACGACACTTCCTCTCGGCAGCGTCCACGTGGAGCGCCGAGGAGACTGAGGAGTCGGATCGCGAGAACGTCGAGGTAAGCAAATGAACCGGCGAGCGCCCGTGCTGATATTAGCCGCCACGACCGTTGGACTCACAGGCTGTCAAACCACTGCAGACGCCCCCAATTTCTTGCAGCAGCGGGGCTCTGCAACCGCAGCAGCAGGACTTGCCACAACGCCGTCTTTCAAGAAAGGTGAGCTCGTCGAGCTGCCGGACGGCACTCCATCCTGGGACTTAGACCTTGTAATCCTCGAGTAGTCGACGAGCGATGATCATGCGCTGGATGTCGGCGGTTCCTTCGCCAATCATCAACATGGGAGCTTCACGGTAGAGACGTTCGATTTCGTATTCCTTGGAGTAGCCGTAACCGCCGTGGATACGGAAAGAGTCCTCGACGACTTCCTTGCAGTATTCGCTGGCAAGGTACTTCGCCATACCAGCTTCAAGGTCGTTGCGAGCGCCGGTGTCCTTCAGACGGGCGGCCTTGACCATCATCAGGTGGGCTGCTTCGACCTTGGTGGCCATCTCGGCGAGACGGAAGGCAACCGCTTGGTGATCGGCGATCTTCTTACCGAAGGTGACGCGCTGCTGGGCGTAGTCCACGCCAAGCTCAAACGCACGGTTGGCCAGGCCACAGGCACGGGCCGCGACGTTCACGCGACCAACCTCGACACCGTCCATCATTTGGTAGAAGCCACGGCCAGGTTCGCCACCGAGGAGTCGATCACCAGGCAGTTCGAAATCTTCCATGACCAATTCGGTCGTATCGACGCCCTTGTAGCCCATCTTTTCGATCTTGCCGGGCACGGTCAGGCCGGGCAGAACCTCGCCGAAGCCCTCTGGCTTTTCGATCAGGAAGGTGGACATCTTCTTGTAGACGCTGGCATCTTCTGCGGCGTCTTCGTCGGTGCGCATCAGCACGGCAGTCAGCGTGGAGGAACCACCGTTGGTCAGCCACATCTTCTGACCGTTGAGCTTCCATCCGTCGCCGTTGTGAACGGCCTTGCTGGTGATCGCGGAAACATCGGAACCGCAGCCCGGCTCGGACATGGAGAACGAGCCGCGTAGTTCACCGGTTGCCATCCGTGGCAGCAGGGTTTGCTTCTGCTCTTCGGTGCCGTGCTTGTTCACCATGTAGGCCACGATGAAGTGGGTGTTCACCACACCAGAGACGCTCATCCAGCCGCGGGCGATTTCTTCCACACACAGTGCGTAGGTGAGCATCGATTCGCCGAGGCCGCCGTACTCCTCTGGGATCATCAGGCCGAAGATGCCCATTTCCTTCATGCCCTCGACGATGTCTGTCGGGTATTCATCAGCGTGCTCAAGGGCTTGCGCGTTCGGGATGATCTCGTTCTCGGTGAAGTCGTGAACGGCGGAGAGAATCTCCTGCTGGATATCGGTCAATCCGTCGGTTTGCGCAAGGCGACCCATGTGGTTGCACTCCTTGTTGTCGGCTCGAAACGTGTCGGCGCTAGGCCGAAATTCGGGCGGAAGTTACTGCCCAGTATGGCTGGCGGTCGTTAGGCGGCCTGCCGACGGGTCAGCGTTTCGCTCCTAATGTTCATTTGGCTGACAAGCACGCAGGAGGAGCGGCGCTATACGGTGGCGAACATGGCTGCCACGACGACAAAGGCATTCGTGGCCCGACTGGCTGGAGTGGGGGTATTCGACCCCAACGGTGACCAGATCGGGCGAGTTCGTGATGTCGTCGTCACCATTCGTGGTGAAGGCCAAGCGCCTCGAGTCCACGGCATGGTGATCGAGGTTCCGCCGAAGCGTCGAATCTTCTTGCCCATCACCCGCATTACGGGCATCGAGAGTGGCACGGTCGTCGCAAATGGAATGCTGAATCTTCGCCGATTCGAACCCCGCGCTGGTGAGACGTTGGTGGTCGCGGAACTATTCGACCGTCATGTGGATCTGCTGTCCACTGGAGAAAACGTCAGAGTCATCGACATTGGGATCGACAACAATCGACTCAACGACTGGTACATCAGCCAACTGTTCGTCCGGAAAATCTCTAACAGCCGACTGCGTCGCCGCGGCGAAACCATGTTGGTCGATTGGAGCGAGGTCAGCGGCCTAACCAATGCCTCGCTGGGGCAGCCCGTTGACTCCCTGCTCGACTCGTTAGAAGAGATGAAGCCTGCGGACGTTGCCACCGTGGTCCACGATCTGCCGTACAAGCGCCAGCTCGAAGTCGCGCAGGGCATGGACGACGACCGACTGGCCGACATCCTCGAAGAGCTACCAGATTCTGATCAGGTCGCCATTCTGGCGATGCTGGACAACGAACGTGCGGCTGACGTGTTGGAGGAGATGGACCCAGACGACGCCGCCGACCTCTTGGGTGAACTAACTCCCGAGCGAGCAGAAGAACTGCTGGAACTGGTCGAGCCGGAAGACGCCGAGGACCTACGCCGACTGCTTACCTACGACAACACTTCTGCCGGCGGCATCATGACCTCCGATCCGGTGGTGCTTGGCCCCGACGCCACTGTCGCTGAGGGTCTGGCTCGGATCGCCCACCCAGAACTCAACCCTTCGTCGGCTGCACTTGTCTACGTCGTACGCCCACCCCTAGAAACCCCCACGGGTCGATTCCTGGGTGCGGTGCATTTCCAGCGGATGCTGCGAGAGAAGCCGGGTGAGTTGGTGTCCGGCCTGGTGGACGATTCGATCGAGGCCGTTCCACCTGATGCTCCACTGGACGAGGTCGTTGCCTTGTTTGCGCGCTACAACCTGGTGAGCCTGCCGGTGGTGGATGAGAATCAGCATCTGCTCGGATCGGTGAATGTCGATGACGTGATCGACCACATGCTTCCGCAGGACTGGCGCGAGAACACCGGATCAGTACCTGCGGTTCAGCCGGAGGCAACCGATGGCTGAACGTTCACTTCGTCGCGAGCGCGACGCCACCAACAGCCGAGTCGACCAGCCATTGGCAGGTCGCCGGGCAGTCAAACTCACCCCCGATGCGGAAACAGTCGGCCGCCTGTCCGAACGGATCGCACGCTTCCTG
>JBDHZU010000104.1:0-6985 GCA_039812085.1 Candidatus Nanopelagicales bacterium
CGGTGATGATGACGCTTTGATCAGTCTGGATATGAGCGAGTACTCCGAGAAGCACACCGCCTCTCGTCTGTTCGGCTCACCTCCCGGTTATGTCGGCTACGAAGAAGGCGGGCAGCTCACCGAGAAGGTGCGCCGCAAGCCGTTCTCCGTCGTGCTGTTCGACGAAGTGGAGAAGGCGCACCCCGACATCTTCAACTCGCTGCTGCAGGTCTTGGAAGAAGGTCGCCTGACTGATGCCCAAGGCCGTGCCGTGGACTTCAAGAACACGGTGATCATCATGACCACCAACTTGGGTTCACGCGATGTGTCCAAGGGGCGCATGGGCTTCGGTAACGAAGGTGACACAGTGGATGCCTACGAGGCGATGAAGGCCAAGGTCAACTCCGAGCTGAAGCAACACTTCCGTCCGGAGTTCCTCAACCGCATCGACGACACCATCGTGTTCCACCAGCTCAGCAAGACGGAGATCATCGAGATCGTCGATCTCATGCTGGCCAAGCTGGACGAACGTCTGCGCGAGAAGGACATGGCTCTGGAACTGACGACTGCTGCCAAGCAAGCGCTGGCAGATCGCGGATACGACCCGGTCTTGGGTGCCCGACCACTGCGTCGTGCCATCCAGCGAGACATTGAGGACGCCTTGGCGGAGAAGATTTTGTTCGGCGAACTTCTGCCGGGCCAGATCGTCGTGGTGGATGCCGTGGGTACCGGGGAGGATGCTGAGTTCACCTTCACTGGTACCGAGAAGCTCAACACTCCTGACGCCCCGCCGGTTGAACAGACTGCAGGCGAGGCCGAAGCCTCCTAGCGAGGCAACGAGTAGATCGACGGTGAAGGTTGTTCCAGCAGGCCGTCTGCGATGAGTCCCTGCACAACGAGGCTCAACCTTGCTTCGTCTACTTCGGCATGAGTCAGCAGTTGCTCGGTGCTGGCAGTGGCATTGGCGCGCAATAGCGCCAGCACTCGTCCGCGCACTTGTCGATCAGAGCCTTCGAACTTGGCCTGCTTCTTTGGCTGTTTGTCTGGTGCGGGTTTCCCTGCTGTCAACCAGGCACAGTCCTGGCTGACCGGGCAGCGTTCGCATTGGGGAGTGCGGGCCTGGCAAATCAGTGAGCCGAACTCCATGAAGGCGATGGCCGCGTGTGCGGCCTGGGTGTCTGCGGTTGGCCAGAGTGCGTCGGCGGCGGCTCGTTCGACGGCGGTAGGGGCTGACGTTCTCGGCAGTGCATGCCCGAATTCGATGCGGCTGATAACTCGGCGCACATTGGTGTCGAGCACGATGGCGCGTTGCTTGAAGGCAAACGCAAGCACGGCAGATGCGGGGTAGTCGCCGATCCCGGGCAGAGCGATGAGTTCGTCATAGGTGGACGGCACAGCGCCGGCGTGTTCGTTCGTGATGACAGTTGCGCATTCGCGCAGCCACAGTGCCCGGCGCGGATAGCCCAGTCGATCCCACTTGGTGAGTACATCGGCGGGGCTAGCGGCAGCCATTGCTGCTGGAGTGGGCCACAACTGCATCCACTCACGCCAGATGGGTTCGACGCGAGAAACCGGGGTTTGCTGCAACATCACTTCCGACACCAGCACGCCCCACGGATCTCGGTCGACTTCTCGCCAGGGAAGGTCGCGTGCGTTGTCGTCAAACCACGCCATCAAGGTATGGCTGATCGCCTGTGCGTGACCCGAATCGGATCGAGAACCTTGTGCTGCCATAACCGTGTGATCGTGACACGCGCTGGCCGCAGACGATCACACCGCCAGTGGTTGTTAGCCTGCAGCAGATGAGCAGCATCATGAATCCGGTTGGACCGGAACCGCCCTCGGTGTACTGGCGCCGCCGCCTTTTGGTGGTCTTGGCATTCGTCATCGTCCTGTTCTTGCTCTGGTTGGCACTCTTCTCCGGTAACGGAGGTTCGACCCCGGCTGCCGCCCCGACGTCGCCAACTGCCACTCCTACCCCGAGCGACACAGCGACTGCTTCACCGTCAGCTTCCGGAAGCGTTGCTCCCTGCGCAGATAGCGACATTGCCGTGACGGCCTCGGTGGTCAACGAATCCGTCCCAGTGGGCGGCACTGTGAGTTTCAAGCTGCTGGTCGCGAACAAGGGAACGGTCCCGTGCTCGCGCAATGTCGGAACCAAGGTCAACACCCTGACAGTGAGTTCGTCGGGTGGGACTCGGATGTGGTCCAGCGACGATTGCAATCCAGGTGGGCAGGATCAGGTGGAGACCATTCCGCCGGGTAGTGCCTTCGAGGTCACCGCAAGCTGGAATCAGGCCATCACGCAAGAGGGATGTCCCAGCGGTTTGGGCGCAGCCAAGGCAGGTCAGTACCAAGTGGTGGGAACGAACGCCGGGCAGGATTCCGCCCCAGCGCCGTTCACTCTCACGGCAGGCTGATCGCAGCAGCGGGAGTTTGTTCGAGTAAGGCGTGTTGCGCCTGACCCAGATTGCTGACCTCAACAAGTCGTGCACCGTGCTTCTTCGACGGCGTTCCACTCATCCGGATCGTGGTTCCTTCTGGCACCACGATCCGCTGGTAGCCCAGTCGGATGGCCTCGTGCACGCGTTCGGTCATCATCGAGACTGGCCGAACGTCGCCGGACAGCGTGACTTCCCCAATGGCGACGACATCGAGTGGGATCGGCGTATTCGCCGCTGATGAGGCAATAGACAGGCAGACCGCCAGGTCAGTACCTGGATCGGTCAGGCGCATCCCGCCGATCGTGGCCGCATAGACCTCGCGATCGGATAGCCGGAACTTCAGCGAACGTTCGACGACAGCGACCAACATCGCTGCCCGAGCAGAATCCAACCCGGAGACCGCTCGTCGTGGATTTGCCGCTTGCGCATTCCCGACCAACGATTGAACCTCTGCAGTGATGGCCCGCTGACCTTCGATCGTCACCCCCACACAGGTTCCAGCAACGGCAACGTCTCGCATGCCACGGAACAACGCACTGGGGTCGACCACTTCTCGCATGCCCGTATGGGTTTGCTCGAAAGCCGCTACTTCTAATGCGCCGAAACGGTTCTTGACTGCTCGCAGCAAACGAAGGGACGTATGACGATCTCCGTCCAGAGTCAAGGTGGCATCCACGATGTGTTCCAGCGCTCGCGGACCAGCAACGTTGGAGTCTTTGGTGACTTGACCGATGATCACGATCGGGATGTGACGGGATTTGGCGATCCGAGTCAGTGCCTGTGCGACTCCCATGACTTGCGCGACTCCGCCTGCCCGGCTGTCGATCTGGGCTGACGAGATGGTCTGGATGGAGTCAATGATGACCAAGGCAGCCTTGGAGTGTTCATCGATGTGGCCGACGACCGTCGCCAGGTCAGTGTCATCAGCGAGCAGCAGATTGGGGGAGTCCGCACCGACTCGACGGGCACGGATTGCGATCTGTTCAACGGATTCTTCACCGGAGATGTAGAGCACGGTGCGACCAGTCTCTTGAGCCAAGCGGTTCGCCACCGACAAAATCAGCGTGCTCTTACCCGAACCGGGAGCGCCAGACAGTAGACAGACCTGGCCGGGGACAAATCCGCCAGATAGCACTCGGTCGAACTCACCGACTCCTGTTGCCAGTCGCTTCACCGCCGTGTTGCCTACCTCGCCGACCGCCCGTGCAGCGCGGGTAGGCGTTGTGGATGTGGTGGGCGCGCCAGGGGCAGAAGCAGTAAGCGGAACGACCTCGGTCACCGTGCCGAATTCACCGCACTGGGAACAGCGGCCGGTCCACTTGATGGAACTCGCACCGCATTCAGAGCACTCGTAGGAGGTCTTCGCTGATTTCGCCACGGACCGACGCTAACCCCACTGCCTGACAGCGCCGTTCACATTTGCCTGTGCCGCGTCGCTCGATCAATCCGCCGGGTGCAATGCCAATGCTCGTCGTTCCCGTGCGGGAACTGCATTGGCAGCAGCAAGGAATGCTTCGCAGTGTTCGACGAGCACGTCATAGGCCGGTTGCCCCATGAGTGCACGTAGGGTCCCTGCCTCGCTGATATACACCGGATCGGGCCCTACGTGAGCTTCGGTGTTGCCGGAGCAGTACCAGTTCAGGTCGTGGCCGCCTGGTCCCCAGCCGCGTCGATCGAACTCGGAGATCACTACGACATCTTGGGTTTTGCCATCGGGGTATTCGCGTTCTTCGAAGGTCCGACGAATCGGCAACTGCCAACACACGTCAGGTTTGGCCTCTAGCGGTTCAGCCCCTTGACTCACCGCAAGGTTGTGCAGCGCACAGCCTTCTCCACCAGCGAAACCAGGCCGGTTGAGGAAGATGCACGCACCTTCATGGGTACGGGTCTGCTTCGACCCCTCCTCATCGCGCTGCGTCCACTTCTTGCGGCCGACATCGTGGAACTGCCACTGCTCGGGCGTTAGTTGTTCAACCCACTTCTTGACGCGCTTCCGGTCGTCTCCGTCAGAGAAGTGCGCACCCAGGCTGCAGCAACCGTCATCGGGGCGACCCTCCAGGATTCCGCCACAGCCCTGACCGTAGATGCATAGCCAACGCGAGGTCAGCCAGGTCAAATCGCAACGGAATAGCTGGTTCGGATCCGCAGGGTCGGTGAACTCTACGAAAGATCGAGGGAAATCAAGCGGGACTTCCGGCATGCCGCCAGCGTAGGCGGGTTACCGTTGATGACGTGCGACTGGGAGTGCTCGACGTTGGATCTAACACGGTCCACCTACTTGTCGTTGACGCACATCATGGTGGAGCGCCTGTCCCGGCCCACAGCCACAAGATTGAACTGCGACTGTCTGAGCATTTGACCGATGGCGGTCGAGTGGATGACGAAGCCATCGACATGTTGTGCGAGTTTGTCCGACGCGCCTTAGACATTGCCGAAGACATCGGCGTCACTGAAATCCTGGCTTTCGCCACTTCCGCGATCCGAGAAGCCCAGAACGGCGAGGACGTACTCAAAGCGGTGCGCAAGCGCACTGGGGTTTCGTTGGAAGTGTTGAGCGGCCAACAAGAAGCCCGGTTGACTTTCCTTGCGGTCCGACGCTGGTTCGGTTGGAGCACTGGTCGTGTGCTGGTGCTCGATATTGGCGGTGGCTCGCTAGAACTAGCCATCGGTACTGACGAAGACCCAGACGTGGCCGTATCCGTTCCGCTTGGTGCCGGACGACTGACTCGCGACTGGCTGCCTGATGACCCACCCAAGAGTGATCAACTGCGCAAGCTGCGTAAGGCGATTCGGGCAGAGATCGCGCACGTTGTCGGCCCAATGACCCGATATGGCGAGCCAGGTTTGGCAGTGGCGACGAGTAAAACCTTCCGGCAACTCGCTCGAATCACCGGTGCCGCACCCAGTAGCGAAGGTATTTACGAGCGTCGCGTTCTGCGTCGGGAAGAACTGCGTACCTGGATCCCCAAGATCGCCGATATGTCTGCTGCTGAACGAGCCTCACTTCCGGGGGTCTCGGAAGGCCGCGCAAAACAGTTAGTGGCAGGCGCATTGGTCGCAGAGGCGGCAATGGATCTTTTCGACCTCGACGAGTTGCTGATCGGCCCGTGGGCACTGCGCGAAGGAATCATCCTGCGCGAACTCGACAGGCTTGATGACGTGACAATCGGCCATGCTTGACCGGTGTCTACGTCAACCGACCTTCCTGCGCTGACCGGTTTGACCTCGAACGAGGTTGCCGAGCGCGTTGCCCAAGGAAAGGTCAATCGGGCTGACTTAGCCAATTCGCGTAGTACGGCCAGCATCATTCGCGAGAACACCCTCACTTCGTTCAACTTGGTGATCGGTGTCGCCTGGGTATTGATGATCATTGCCGGTGCGCCATTTGTGGACACTCTGTTCGGCTTCATCATCGTGGTGAACTCGGCCATCGGAATCATCCAAGAACTTCGCGCCAAGCGGACGCTGGAAAAGTTGTCCGTCATTGGTGAAGCTAAGCCGACTGTGTTGCGTGACGGGCAACGTCAGCAGGTATCGCCCGACGACCTTGTGGTTGACGATGTTGTGGAACTACAAACTGGCGATCAGATCGTGGTGGACGGCGATGTGCTGGTGGGTCGAGGACTGGAAGCGGATGAGTCGCTGCTCACCGGTGAAGCTGACCCGGTTCACAAGGCCGTTGATGATGAGGTCAAGAGCGGGTCGTTCGTCGTTGCGGGTTCCGGCTGGATGCGGGCAACCCGAGTAGGTATCGATTCCTACGCAACGAAGCTGGCGGCAGAAGCGAAGTCTTTCTCCACCACTAAGTCCGAACTCATGGGCTCGATCATGAAGTTCGTTCGCACTATTACGTGGGTGTTGATTCCGCTGGGAATCCTGTTGTTCATTTCTCAGTTGCGGTCCAGCCCTAACTGGCAACAAGCACTGTCCGGCACAGTCGCCGGAATCGTCACGATGGTTCCCGAAGGTCTTGTGTTGTTGACCAGCGTCGCCATGGCGGTTGCTGTGGTGAGGCTCGGCCAACGCCGCGCACTCGTCCAAGAGATGCCCGCAGTTGAAGTGTTGGCACGAGTGGACGTGGTGTGCGTAGACAAGACGGGAACCCTGACTCAACCCGGGATGTCCGTCTCAGCGTTCAAGCTGTTGCCCGGAACCACCGTCGATGAACAACGCGCATCGCAGGCTCTCGGTGCGTTGGGAGGATCGGAAGAAAGCCCCAACCCCACCCTGGCCGCGATTGCCGAACACTTCACCGAGCCCGGTTGGACGACTGCCTCGACTGTCCCCTTCAGCTCTGCCCGCAAATGGTCGGCTGCCTCGTTTGCCGATCAGGGTTCCTGGTTAATGGGTGCGCCAGAAGTTTTGTTGGCCGACGACGATTCGTCGCTGGCGCAGTCTGCTCGCGAACTGGCCGACCAGATGGCGTCCAGTGGTGCCCGCGTGATTCTGCTGGCAGAGTCCACCGCGACCGATGGCAGCCAAGGTCCAAACACCGAGACCGGGGCAGGACCGATCCAGCCGGTTGCGTTGGTCTCGATTGAGCAGCAACTACGAGTCGATGC
>JBDHZU010000105.1:0-6947 GCA_039812085.1 Candidatus Nanopelagicales bacterium
TGATTCAGCGTCCTCGGACAACGCGAACAATCGGGCACGCACGTCTTCGCTGCGTTTGGTGTCGTGCGTGGACAAAGCGTTCATGGTGTTCGGCCATGACCGCAGTCGTAACGAATTGAACTCGTGGAAGTCAGACAGTTTGATCCCGAACTCAGCAGGCTCGCCACCCACCTCGTTGAGTGCGGCGAGTGGGAACCATCGGTAGGACGCGGTGTCTTCGACTCCTTTGGCCATCACCGGACCGGTGGTCTGCTGGAAGCGGACGACGAATTCATCCAGGGTCGGTCCCCGTCCTCGGATTCCGAGAGCGAGTTCGGCGAGCAGTTCGATTTCTGCGTTTCGTTCGGGCAGGCAGGCGCTGGCGTGTTCGGCAGCTTCGGTGATTTGCTCCGTTGCCAGGGCGGAGGCAACTTCCCCCGGCTGCACATACGCACGGTAGACCTCAAGGTGAGTGAGTAGTTCCGCTAAGGCTTCAGTGAGTCCGCGACGAGTGTGATCGCGAAGGCGAATGTCGTCCTGGCAGATGGTGTGTGCCAACCCAGCAAGACGATCGAGTTCTGCCACCAGAGTCGTACTCAGAACTTCCACTTTGCTGCTGTGAACGGTTTGAGCCCACGACTGTGGCATGCCGGTGAACTCGGCAAAGGCTGCCTGCAGCGCTGGTCCACCCGAAGGATCGACAAACAGTGACCCGATGACCCGCAAGGCGTCGTAACCGGTGGTGCCGTCACATCGAAGGTCGCGTGACAGCGTTTCGTTTCCGATGAGGATCTTCTCGATCACGATCCACGGTTCACCAGCAGCATGTTTGAGCTGGTCGAGGTAGGTCAGCGGATCGGCCAACCCATCAGGGTGATCGACGCGAAGACCGGACACAGTGCCATCGAGGACCAAGCCCACGATGGTGCGATGGGTGTCGGCAAAGACTTGCGGGTCTTCAACTCGAACAGCCACGAGAGTGTCCACGTCGAAGAACCGTCGGTAGTTCAGTTCCTCGCTAGCGACCTGCCAGAAGGCGAGTCGGTAATGCTGAGATGCGAGTAATCGTTCTAATTCCAGATCTTCTGTGCCGGTTCGGATCGGCAAGACATGGTCGTAGTAGCGCAGAACCGGTTCACCGGTGGACTCCAACGTGGAGACAGTGAGTTCACCATCAGCGAGTACCTGGTCAATCCGTTGACCCAAGATGGGCATGAGGACTTGGCTTCCGCTGGTGAAGTCCAAGTCGAATGCATTGACGTAAGGCGAATCCGCGCCATAGCGCAGCAGCGACCACAGCATCGGGTTCAGCGATTCCGGAGTTGGCAGCGCAACGTGGTTCGGCACGATGTCCAGCACGATGCTCAGATGCTCGTCATGCAGCACCTCAGACAAGCGTTGCAGGCCGGACTCGCCGCCCAGGTCGGCGCTGATGGTGTTGTGATCCACCACGTCGTAGCCGTGGGTGGAACCGGGAACAGCCTGCAGGATCGGTGGCAGATAGACGTGGCTGACCCCTAGGTTCCCGATGTGGTCGGCCCAGGCTTCAACCGCAGAAAACGGTTGTTCCTCGCTGAGTTGCACCCGGTAAGTCGCTACCGGGACGCGCAACTCCCAATCTGCACCCACGCAGGAAGGTGTAGCAGATCAGGGAGCGGGACTCACCCCTGTTGGGTCTGGACGGCCCAGAGCGCTGGACCCTGCTTATGGACGAGCTTGCGGTAGAGCAACAACTGCAATGCCATCTCCACCTTGTCGGCGGACTCGATTCGACCGTGGCTCTGCAGATATTCGGCGATGGCAATTGCCGACAGTGGCGTGTCCAGATCATCGAAGGTCGCCAGGATTGCCTCGGACGTTGTGTAGGACGTCCATCGTGCCTTCGGCGGCTTGAGTGCTTCCGGTAGTCGATCAGCGACAGCAGGGAACTGGTCGATGATGGTGGGGATAGTCGCGGTGACGGCATCAGGCAGAGCGTCGGTAACGACGGCCAGACCATCGGTGACGGTGACGGTGACGGTGACGGTCGCGCGATCGGCGGCTTCACGTGCGCGATCGGTCAGATTGACCACAGCAGGGGACAAAGTTGCGAGTGGATTCATGCGTATGACTGTAAATGGTCAGTCTCGATAGGGGCAGTGGCGACACCCGTTGTCGCAACATGCGCGTGTGGCCAGGAACTCACTAGTGAAGACGAACAGACCGGTATCGGGATCGTCGTAACCGTCTTCGCCTGCGAGCACGGCTGCATCGTGAGCTGCCTGCGCGGCTGATGAGATCGACTCTGGTTCAGTCATCGCGGTCAGAGTTGTCAGTGCATGTCTTAGGGCATGCGCAGTGCGTTGAGGATGACTTGCGCGTATGCCTGCCCACCGGCTTGCGTGAGATGGACTCCGTCGGTCACGAAGTAGTTGCGATGCCCGGCCGAAGCCCCGGCCCAGTCGGCGATACGAACATTCGGATACTTCGCTGGCATTGAGTTGATGTCGTTGTTGGATTCCTGCATCCACTTCAGTGGGACGTGAGTGGTCACCAGAATGACCCGTGGTCGATCCTTCAACTGATTCAGAATCTTCTTCAGATCCGAGGTATAGGCCGGACCATTCGTCCCGGTATGGATAACGACGACATCGCCCAGCTTGTCCGCTGCAAGTCGTTGCGTGATCCGGTCATTGACTTCCAGGATCTGCCGACCGACTGCAGCGTCAATCGTTGCTTTGGGAAGGACTTTCTTGACCGAGCTACGAGCACCGAGCAGCACAGAATCCCCAACCATCGTGATGCTTCGTTTGGAGAAATCCTCTCCGGCAACGGCTGGCTTGGGAATATCCGGTGACCCGACGGCGGAGGCAGACGATTCCGCACTTGATTGGGCGCTACTTTCTCCCCCGGATTGGTTGTTATCGGCGTTGGGTTCCGGACTCAAGGAGCCAGCGCCCACCTCCGTTGCCCCACCCAAGTACGTCGCGGCATTGACATCGGGAATCGCTCGTAGCCCGATCCACAAACCGCTGACGAGCACAAGAGCTCCCGCAATTGCAGGCACTGCACGCCGCAGGAGAAGTCCTTGCTCTCGCCAATCGCGCCAGAGTCGGGGGAGAGCCCCATGTCGAATGGGCATCTCCACATAGCGGTACGACAGCTCGGCTGCAATCACGGTCAGACCAAATTGCAGCGCGAACGCAGCCACTCCGGTCAGTCCGATATCGATGCCTGGACGCAACAGCACCATGATCGGCCAGTGCCACAGGTAAAGCCCGTAGCTTCGTTCGCCCAGCCAGCGCAGGGGTTGGGCACCGAGGATTCGTCCGGCACCACCAGCAGGGTGGGTGGTGGCCACGATGGTGAATGCGACCAAGCCAGCGAAGAGTGTGAACCCGCCGCGGTAGAGCGCAGCTGATGAATCCGTGACGGTCAACATGATCAGGACGAGCACGATCACGCTGCTCGCAGCAGCGGCTTGGACAGTTAATCGGGCAGTGCTGGGTAGTGCTCGTTTCACCAGTCGGGGTTGCCAGGCGGTAGCCAGAGCGGCACCCATGAGGATCGTCATTGCGTGGGTATCTGATCCGAAGTACAGACGGCTCGGGTCGTGAGCACCGGGCATGTCATTGATGATGGATAGCGCCGCCATCAACAAGGTGCTGATCCCGATGCCGATTGCGGCACACCGACGAACGCCCCAACGTCCACGCCATCGGTAAGCGAGATACATGATCAGTGGCCAGATGAAGTAGAACTGCTCTTCCACCCCGAGCGACCACAAATGTTGGAGCAGGGGTGGACGTCCCATCGCCTCGAAGTAGGACTGTCCGGCAAAGATGTTCGACCAGTTGGTGACGTAGAACAGCGACGCGATGATGTCTCGTCGAAGTTGTTGCGCAGCGTCATGCGCGAACAGCAAGACCAACGCGGCGCAGGCGACGAGTACCAGTAACAGTGCAGGAAGCAAACGACGCGCTCGTCGCAGATAGAACTGCCCGAAGTTGATGCGTCCGGTGGTCTCGATTTCTCGCAGCAGAATCGACGTGATGAGGAAGCCAGACAGGACGAAGAAGATGTCGACGCCGAGGAATCCACCGGACATCCAAGCTGGGTTGGCGTGGTAGATGATGACGGCCATGACTGCGATGGCCCGAATGCCGTCGAGGGCGGGCAGATAGCTCAGGGTTCGACGTCGAGGAGCTCCCCAATCACTACCTTGTGTGACGCGTGGTGGCTGATCGTGAGATGTCGGGGCGTGATGGATCGCGATACGAGGTGAGGTATCGCTTGTAATGCTCATGGCCTGCCGGTTCTTGCGTGCGAACGCCCGTGGATTTTGCCGGTTCGGGCGAGGATGCAACGAGCGTAAGTCGGGTTTGACGGACCTCCCCGGATTGTTCTGCGCGACTCGCCGGATAACCGCAAGGTTGTGGCCAACTACCTAATCGGTTGATCACACAGAACGATCAACGTCATTCGACTGCCTCCGCACCCTAGGGTGACCACGTGGGTAAACGAGTCTTCGTGTTCGTGGTGTTGGGATTGCTAACACTCTTTGGTTTGCTGCATCCGCTGATGCAGAACGCGCAATCGAGTCACATCACAGATCCCGTCACGATCACCGATTACAAGGCGGACAGCACCATCGGCGCCAATGGCACCTTGGTCACAACTGAACACATCACGGCATCTTTTCCTTCTGGTCGGCACGGCATTTTCCGATTCTTCGACATCTCGGATACGGACAATCCTCATGTGCGACTCATCCCTGAAGTCGCCACGGTGACGATGGATGGTGCGCCAGAGCCCTACACCCAAAATTGGGAAGGGCAGGGGCGATTCCTGGTGCTAAAGATCGGAGACGCGAACTCATACGTCGGCTTTGGCACCCACAACTACACGATTAGTTACTCGATCCCAGGAGTATTGGCCCCGGTCAGCGCCGGTGCGCAGCAGACGTTTACTTCCACTCAAGGCCAACCGAGTAATGCCCAATCGGTCTATCACGGGTATGTGGTTGCCCCGGGCTGGCAATTGGATATCGACAAGGCTGAAGTGGACGTGCAACTGCCCGGTATCGCCGAACAGGTGCAATGCACGGCAGGGGCTGGAATCGCGAGTGCGATTACTCGCGGCCCCTGCGACATCACCGGGGTAGGAACTGACGAGGTCACGCTAAGCGCGTCCAACATCCCGCCGTTTAGCGGCATGAACACGCGAATCAGCTTGCCGACTCCAGCGCCCAAGCAGGTCACTGTGCCGTGGGCTGTGAAGTGGGACCCGATCCTTGGGCGCACACCGTGGGTGGTTGCGTTGGTTGGAGTGCTCACGGCAATTGGCGCTTTCATGGGTTACCGCTGGGCGCATACAACTAAGGAGGAGACTCCCGGTCTGCCGGTGATGTACGAGCCTCCGCATGGTTTGGGTCCGGTGCAGACGGTCTTTATCACCAATGAGGAAGTAGGCAGTCATGCGTTGACTGCGACACTGTTCTACCTCGCTGATCAAAAAGCAGTCACTCTGGAACATCGCGAAGATGACTCCTGGTTGGCAACCAGCACGGGTGATGCCGCTGCCTGGTCCAACCTTGATCCCGTCACTGCAGAGATCGCAGGCAGTCTCAACTTGAGTCCAACTGCCGGGACGTGGTTCTTGGCTGATGGTTCCAAGGACAATGGGCAGAACCTGTTGACCGCGCAACGACGAGTGCCCGGCCAGGCAGAGAACTGGTCGATGCAGTCCGGTCTGGTGATGAGTGCGCCTCGAGAGCGACTGGGCAAGTTCTTGTGGTTCGCCTCCATCGTGTGCGCGGCCATTGCCTTCTTCATGCTTGGTCCCACCATGTGGGGTCTCCCGTTCGCAGCCTTTGGTCTTGCTGGAGTGGGATTCCTGCGGTCGGGTGTGGGGATGCGTCGCACTGCGACTGGTCGAGAAGCATGGAGCCGTGCAGGAGGCTTCGAGCGACTGCTGTCTACTCCATCGGCGGAGGATCGATTCGACTTTGCCGCCCGTAAGGATCTGTTCATCTCATTCATCCCGTACGCGGTCGCCTTCGGCGTTGCAGATAAGTGGGCGCAGAAGTACCGCATGGCCATGAACTCTGAACCGCCCGTCCCCATGTGGTACCCGGTGATGGTCGGAACGAATATGAGTCCGTGGTCTAACGGATCAGGCGGCTTTGGCGACATCGACCGGGCGATCAACTCCTCCATTTCCAACTACCAGGCATCGCAGGTGCCGTCAGGTGGCAGCGGTGGAGGTTTCGGCAGCATCGGCGGAGGCGGCGGTGGGGGAGGCGGGGGCGGTTCTTGGTAGCACCAAGTCGCCCAGTTATCGACAACATGCGGCCCGCCTCAATCGCCACTAGAGTGTGATCACCTTTCTGTCGCGCCGACGGATGGAACACCAAGGAGGACGGCAATGGTTGCCGTGATCGTCATCATCGCCATCATCGCGGCCCTTGTGCTGTTCGGCATGGCCGGATTCAACAAGCTGCGCAAGGCCGACATCGCCGCTCAAGAAGCACTCGGTGGCATTGATGTTCAACTGACCCGTCGTGCCGATCTCATCCCCAACCTGGTGGAGACCGTCAAGGGGTACGCCGCGCATGAGAAGGGCGTTTTCGAAGCAGTTACCGAAGCCCGCGCTCGCGTTAAGAAAGCAGCCGCTGACGGCACCGTGGAAGAGAAGGCTGCAGCCGAGGCCGACTTGGACAAGTCCCTGGTCAACGTTATGGCCGTTGCAGAGAACTACCCAGACCTCAAGGCGTCAACGAACTTCCTCCAACTGCAGGGTCAACTCAGCGAGACTGAAAATCAGCTCGCCTTTGCCCGTCAGTACTACAACGACTCAGTCAAGACCCTGAACACTGCCGTCAGCACCATGCCGTGGATGTTCTTCAGTGGTATCGCCGGTGTCAGCAAGCGCGACTTCTACGAAGCACCAGAAGGTCAGCAGACCCCGCCGACTGTTTCCTTCAGCTA
>JBDHZU010000106.1:0-6823 GCA_039812085.1 Candidatus Nanopelagicales bacterium
AATGCGTAGCCCTTCTCGACGACCTTCGACGGCGTCGAGAATGTTCTGACCAACCAGAGTCCCGGCACTTGTCACCAGAATCGTTCGCACAAACCTGATGGTAGGACTGTTAAGTCAGCGCAAAGCCCTAATCCAATGACTCGAGCACTTCCTTCGCTGCCCGCTCGCCTGCTTCATTCGCACCTTCCATGTAGGCGCTCCACTCATTGGCTGTCTCTGTGGCTGCCCATTTGATCGAGCCAATCGGCGGGGCCAAGGTTTGGCCGAAGTCGGTCCAGCCATGGGTATTGAAGTTGGCGTTGTAGCAGCCGCGCGTGAACGGCCGTTCCGACCATTCCCCAGAAACGACAGATATCGGTTTGGCGGCCTTAGGACCAAAGTGCAGCGTCAATTCTTCGACGACCTTGGCGTGGAGTTCTTCCTTCGGCAGTCGCCCAAACTCACGCGCCTGAGGACCTTCCAGGAAGGCCAAGATGATGCCAGCGTCATTGCCGGGAACGCAGGTGTCGTTTGACATACGTGCAGGTCCAACGCTGGAGATGAGCTGGCCGTTCAAGCCTTCTGCTCGCCAGAACGGTTCGTCGTACACCGCGAACACTTTGACCGCATGAGCCTGCGGGATGCGCTGGGTCATCTGGTCACGCTTGCCAGATAGCGGCGGGTCATAGGTGATGCGTCCAGCCAACGTTGGCGCAATGGCCACGATTACCTGCTTTGCCCGGTACTGCTGACCGCCACGAACCGTCACCGTCACCGAGTCTGGCGAATGTTCGATGGTCTGCACGAACGCTCCGAACACGATCCGGTCACGGCCAACCTTCTCGGCCAGCTTGTTTGGGATCTCGGAACTGCCGCCGGCAAATCGCTTGGTCTGTGCACCACCTTCACTCTCGGCATAGAGTTCAGCGCCCACCCCGCAGGTGGCAATGTTGTAGAGCATCGTGAGCAAAGAAACCTCGGTCGTCGGAACAGCCAGGATGCCGACGATGCAGATCTCTAACAGTTCCCGGGCAACGGGATCAAGTCCCTGCTCATCCAGCCACCAGCCAGCGGTGACGCGATCCCATTGCAACGCTTGTGGGGCATCCCATGGTCGATCAGCGGGAACGGTTTGAGCCATCGCATCAATCGCGGCAAGCGTCTGTTCCACCTGCTTCATTGCTGCTGCGTTTCGGGAATAGAACTCGTCTTCCCGAATGACGTCTTCGGATAGAACCTGATACGAACTTTCGCCTTCTTCCCACTGTTCGTAGATGGGCACTGCGAGTTCTTCTGCCAACGCTTGCATCCGGTAGTGGGTATCACCAATCCATTGGGCACCGAGTTCGAACGGGATGCCATCAATGACTTCGGTCAAAATGCGTCCACCAACTCGCTGGTCAGCTTCCAGGATCAGTGGTTCTTTGCCCGCCTTGATCAAGGTATGTGCCGCCATCAAACCCGACAGTCCGGCACCAACGATGATTACGTCTGCTTCGGTTGCCACCTATGCCACGTTAGCTACCAATCTGACGGGTTTCGCTGGTCGTGACCCCAACGACGTAGCGACGAGTCAGCAGCCGCCATCACAGGCAACTGTGCGCCTATCGTTGACGACATGACATCGCCCGAGTCTGTCGAATCATCGTCAGCCCTGTCCCCCATCGAACAGTCACTGGATCTCGTGACCGAGGTTCCGGGGCCACGGTCGCAGGAACTCATGGCTCGCCGAGCATCAGCCGTGTCTGGCGGAGTCGGGGCAACTCACCCACTATTCGTCACTCGCGGCGGCGGCGGAATCTTGGAAGATGTGGACGGAAACCGGCTCATCGACCTGGGCTCTGGCATCGCCGTCACCACAGTGGGCAATAGCGCACCTGCCGTAGTGCAAAACGTTCAACAGCAGGTCGAACTACTGACGCACACCTGCTTCATGGTGACCGGTTATGAGCCTTACCTGCAGGTGTGCGAAAAGCTCAATGAACTCACTCCGGGCGGCCACGAGAAGAAGTCAGCCTTGTTCAACTCGGGTGCCGAAGCAGTCGAGAACGCCATCAAGATTGCCCGGCACTACACCGGTCGTTCCGCAGTCGTGGCGTTCGAGCATGGCTACCACGGACGAACCAATCTGACCGCGGGTCTGACCGGTAAAGCGATGCCATTCAAGAAAGGTTTTGGGCCGTTCGCTCCGGAGATCTACCGAGTCGCGAGTTCCTACCCACTGCGCGATGGCGGTCGCGATGGCCACACGGCTGCCGCTGATGCAATCTCACGCATGCAGGTTGAGATCGGAGCCGATCAGATCGCAGCCATCATTATCGAACCCATCCAGGGCGAGGGCGGGTTCATCGTCCCTGCTGACGGGTTCTTGAACGATCTTGCACAGTTCGCCAAAGACAACGGCATCGTGTTCATCGCCGACGAAGTCCAAAGCGGTTTTGCTCGTACCGGTACGTGGTTTGCCTCCGAACAGTTCGATCTGGTGCCTGACCTCATCACCACGGCAAAAGGGATCGCCGGCGGATTACCACTGGCCGGAGTAACAGGTCGAGCCGAGATCATGGACGCCGTTCACGTCGGTGGCCTTGGCGGAACCTACGGCGGAAACCCGGTTGCTTGTGCCGCAGCGTTGGGTTCCATCCAAACAATGGTTGAACAAGACCTTCGGCAACGAGCCGTCGAGCTAGGGGAACTCATGGTTTCTCAGCTACAAGAGTTGGCCGATCAAACAGATGTCATCGCAGAAGTCCGCGGGCGTGGAGCAATGGTGGCAGTCGAGATCGTCGAACCCGGAACACTGACGCCGGATCCCGCTCTGACCAAAGAGATCCTTACGCGAGCTCTGAGCGCCGGAGTCGTCGTGTTGTCAGCAGGTAGCTACGGCAATGTTTTGCGATTCCTCCCCCCGCTGGTCATCAGCGACGACCTCCTACATGAGGGCTTGAACATCGTGACCGGGATCGTGACCGAATTGGCAGGTGCCCGATGAGTTCCTTCTCGGCGCGTGACTATCCCTACTTTGTGGCCGGTCGAGCAATCGACGGTCGAGGCGAGACCGAAACGATCACCAACCCGGATGACGATGCCGTCGCTGGGCACCACCGGGTGCCAACATCCGCTGAGGTTGAGCAGGCAGTCCAGGCGGCTGTCGACGTCCGGCATGAAGCCGCGCGCACCTCAGCTGCGGTTCGCGCAGAAGCCCTCATGCACGTGTCTGATGAATTGACTGCACGACAATCTGAGGTCGCTGATCTCATCACTGCCGAATCTGGCAAACCACTGATGTGGTCACGAGCCGAAGTCAACCGAGGAATCTCGACATTCCGATGGGCAGCAGAAGAAGCCCGTCGATGGTCAGGCCACACTCAACGACTCGACACCGACCCGGCTGCGACTGGTCGTTATGCCGTCGTGCGTCGGTTTCCCATCGGTCCGATCCTGGGGATCGCCCCGTTCAACTTTCCGCTCAATTTGGTCGCCCACAAAGTCGCGCCCGCAATCGCAGTTGGTGCCCCTATCGTCATAAAGCCCGCACCAGCCACGCCGCTGACCGCATTGCTGTTGGGCGAAATCTTGGCGGAAACGGATCTTCCTGAGGGGATGTGGTCAGTCCTGCCAGTCAGCAACGACACTTCGTCCGCCTTGGTGGATGACCCACGACTGCCCATCATTTCTTTCACTGGTTCCGAACGAGTGGGATTCGCTATCCAGCGCGCTGTGCCAGACAAGCACGTCACCCTGGAACTCGGTGGCAATGCCGCTGCAGTGGTCTTGGACGACTGGAGCAGTGACGAGGACCTGCAATGGGCAGCATCACGAATCGCAACGTTTGCCAATTATCAGGCCGGGCAGTCCTGCATCTCTGTTCAACGTGTGCTGGTGGACGAATCAATCGCTGATCGACTCGAACCACTCATTATCGAACAGGTTGCCGCGCTACGGAACGGTTCACCGTGGGATGAGACAACCGTGGTGGGACCGGTCATCAACGAGGCCGCTGCTGAACGAATCGAACAATGGATCGGTGAATCGGTTACTGATGGCGCGACGATTGCCACCGGCGGCCAACGGCAAGGATGCCGCGTGGAACCGACTGTCTTGACTGGGGTTCCGGCTGACTCAATCGTCAATACCGAAGAAGTGTTCGGACCCGTGCTCACGATTGGCCGTTTCAGCGGAGTCGATGAAGCCTATGAACTCGTGAACTCGTCCCGTTTCGGTTTACAAGCAGGCATCTTCACTCACGATGTGCAGCGCGCATTCCGGGCACAGGCAGAACTCGACGTGGGCGGAGTCATCATCGGCGATGTCCCTAGCTTCCGGGCCGATCAGATGCCATACGGCGGAGTAAAAAACTCCGGTGTGGGCAGGGAAGGACTGCGTTCGGCCATGGAGGACTTCACCATCGATCGCGTCCTGGTCTTCACCGGCGTCGACCTGTAGTCGACATCCTTAGTCGAGGCGATCAGTACGAGCTGCCGAGAACAACGATTGCTCGATGTTCTTTGCCGCCCGAGCAGCTTCGGTCAAGTCCGCGACCGACGCCACAACTCGGAACACATCGCGTGATGCTGCCGGGTGGATGAGATCAGTCAGGCAGGAAATATCTAAGACCGCATCGATCCCATCGCTATCCAGCACGGTGATGGTCAAGCCCAAGTAGTCCGAGACGAACTGACGTGGAAGCCGACCGTCGCCAAGTCCGGCCAAACCGCTGAATAGTTCTGCCAGCTCGGCGAACTCTCCCTCAACGGTGGGGCGACGCCGGTAAGTGACGATTCGATCGGGATCAATCAAAGTCACATCGACAGTGGGCAAGCACGATAGGCAGCCGTCGTCGAGGCATTCGGTGAGCGGCGCAAGGATGAGTGACGTTCCCCCGTCGGCGACGACGGTGACAATGGAATCACCCACTTGACGTGGGTAAGGCAGCGCGGACGACATGGCGACCTCCGGTACGCACAGACATGACCACGGGGCTGGTTGATTGCCACGTGATCTGTAGGTGAAGGTGCGGTCGCCATTGACCGCTGATTTATCAATACGATGCCCAACGCGCGGCGACTCAAACGGTTTGAGTGAGGGATTCCGACAGTTTCACTGGAACGGGTGATCAGCCAGCCCTCACATCCGATCGGTTCAGGGAGCACTGCCGTGGGTTGCGTATTCACACACAGGGTCTAAGGTCACTACCTAAGGCGACACAATCACTTTTGGAAGGATCCCCCGTGGCTGAGTACTCACTGCCCGACCTGCCCTACGACTACGCCGCTCTTGAGCCGGCAATCGATGGACAGATCCTCGAACTGCATCATGACAAGCACCATGCGGCCTACGTGAAGGGCGCAAACGACACCCTGGAACAGATCGCTGAAGTCCGCGATCAAGAAGTCATTCCCCCGACCGGCCTGGTGGGCCTGGAAAAGACTCTGGCCTTCAACTTGTCTGGTCACATCCTGCACACCATGTTCTGGGACAACCTGTCTCCCGATGGTGGAGACCGCCCCGACGGTGAATTGGCTGCCGCGATCGAAAGCGATCTGGGCAGTTTTGAATCCTTCAAGAAGCAACTGACCACTGCAACCACTTCGGTCCAGGGCTCCGGGTGGGGCGTACTGGCATGGGAGCCACTGGGTCAGAAGCTCATCATCACGCAGGTTTATGACCACCACGGCAACGTGGGCATGGGCAGCACCCCGATTCTGGTCTTCGACGCCTGGGAGCACGCGTACTACTTGCAGTACAAGAACGTGCGCCCGGACTACGTCAACAAACTGTGGGACATCGTGAACTGGGCTGACGTGCAGGCTCGCTTCGATGCCGCCCGAGGAGCCAACTCCTAAAGATGCGGGCCAGGTGCCGGTGACCAACCATCACCCGGCATCGGTTCATCATCGGACTCATCATCAGCCTCGCCGTTGTCATTAATACCCATGGCAGCGGCGAGGCCTTTTTTACCCTTACGGCTCAACCCCCGACGAGCAGCATCGAAGATCAATCGCAGCGCAACGCCGATCATGACCAGGTTGAGCAGCATTTGCATGGTGACGAGCGCGCGCGCGCCAGCGCTGACCGCCGCAATGTCTCCAAACCCAACTGTGGTGAAAACGCTCGTCGTGAAATAGAACGAATCGACCCGGGTGAGGTTCCCAACCACATTGAATGCACCAGGGTCACGCTCGGATACAGCGATGTAGAGGATCGCGAACAACTGCAGGTAGTACGGCACAATCACTGATACGGCTTCTAGCGCCCGAATCTCGGGGAATCGCGAGTGATAGATACCGCGGACAAACAATACAAAGACAGTAATAAACATGCTGGCTGCCACAATCATGCGCAACCAGATCGGGACATTGCCGAAGGATTGCTCACTAGGTAGCAGGTAAACAGCTGCGAGTACGACCCAAGCGGCAACGACCCGCAGCCCGGCATAGAACAGAACCTTCGCCTGCTGCTTAGGTTCCAGATCGGTCAACCGCTGTGGCTTAATAAGGTGTCGCTGGTGACGCCTGCGTTGCACACGCTGGATCGGCCTGTCCATGGTCGTCATTGAACCGCCTCAGGCGCACCGTTGCCTGCTTAGCCGTCGCTTGTGGGGCAGGTCCGACTCGAACGGACGACCTGACGGATTATGAGTCCGCTGCTCTAACCAACTGAGCTACTGCCCCTGGACTTGGCCAACTGTAATGGGAGCACTACCTGACCACGTCATACCGCCGGGTAGATCCAATAGCGTTTCTGTGACAAGGCAATACGCGCGCTTGGCAGGTAGCGTTTGGCATCTAGTCAGGAGGTCGCACGTGCAGTTCGACGACAACAACATCGATACCAGCCAACTCGA
>JBDHZU010000107.1:0-6799 GCA_039812085.1 Candidatus Nanopelagicales bacterium
GCATTGAACTGACCCGTGGTGAAGTCTTCTCGAGTGCTCGCGGCTGCCTTGTTACGCAGCATCGACTTGGGGGTGAACACGATGAGCGGCTTGTGATGACCGGCCAACGCTTGCCAACGCAGAGAGTGGAAGTACGAGGCGGGAGTCGATGGCATGACGATGGTCATGTTGTCTTGAGCTGCCAGTTGCAGGAATCGTTCTGGTCGCGCCGACGAGTGGTCGGGGCCTTGTCCTTCATAGCCGTGGGGCAGAAGCAGGACGACGCCGGAGGTTTGCCCCCACTTTTGTTCACCACTGCTGACGAACTCGTCAATGATGGTTTGCGCACCATCAGCAAAGTCACCGAACTGGGCTTCCCACAACACCAACGCTTGTGGGCGGGCAACGGAGTAGCCGTACTCGAATCCCATCGCCGCGAACTCCGACAGCAGGGAGTCGTAGGCATGGAACTTGCCTTGATCGTCAGACAGATTCTTTAGTGGGGCGTATTCCTCGCCGTTATCGCGATCCACGATTACTGCATGACGTTGACCGAAGGTTCCACGGCGGGAGTCTTGGCCGGCCAAACGAATCGTCCGGCCTTCCAACAGAAGCGATCCGAAGGCGAGGGTTTCTCCCATGCCCCAGTCGATCGTGCCGTCATCGATCATCTGTGCACGCCGCTGCAATTGCGGTGCTAATCGCTTGTGGACAGTGAAGCCTTCGGGTAGATCGATCTGACTGTTCACGATCCGCTTGATGGTTTCCTCGCTGATCGCGGTCACACTGTGCGCGGGGAATGCCGGTGCGGGAGTGATCTGGGTCGCGTGATCTACCCCGGTCTCGCGAGTCGCAGCGAATACTCGTTCCAGCTGATCCTGGTAATCGCGCAGGGCCTGTTCGGCTTCTTCCACAGTGATGTCGCCGCGACCGATGAGTGCTTCGGTGTAGAGCTTTCGCACACTGCGCTTGTTATCGATGATGTTGTACATCAGCGGTTGAGTCAGCGACGGATCGTCTGCCTCGTTGTGACCCCGCTTGCGGTAGCAGAGCATGTCGATGACGATGTCTTTGTTGAACGTCTGCCGGTATTCGAAGGCCAGCGCGGCTACTCGTACACACGCTTCTGGATCGTCACCGTTGACGTGGAAGATGGGTGCTTGCACCATGCGGGCCACGTCTGAGGCGTACACCGTCGAACGGGATTCTTCCGGAGCCGTGGTGAAACCGACTTGGTTGTTCACGATCAAGTGAATCGTGCCGCCAGTGCGGTAACCGCGTAGCTGCGAAAGGTTCAGGGTTTCCGTGACGATCCCCTGCCCGGCGAACGCCGCGTCGCCATGCATCAGCACCGGAAGCACGGGGAACTCTTCGCCTCGATCCAGCAGGTCCTGCTTGGCTCGGGTGATTCCTTCCAACACCGGATTGACCGCTTCTAGGTGGCTGGGGTTAGCGGCCAGGTAGACCGGAATCTGCTGACCACCCAGCGCAGTGAAGACACCTTCAGAACCAAGGTGATACTTCACATCACCTGAGCCCTGCACGGATCCTTCGCTCGCACTGCCCTCAAATTCACGGAAGATCTGCTCGTAGTCCTTGCCAGCAATGTTTGCCAACACGTTGAGTCGGCCACGGTGCGGCATGCCGATGCAGACCTCTTCCAAGCCACTTTCGGCAGCGCTGGTCAGGATCTCGTCCAAGATAGTGATGGCGGATTCGCCACCCTCCAGACTGAATCGCTTCTGCCCGACGTACTTGGTTTGAAGGAAGTTCTCGAATGCTTCGGCAGCGTTGAGGCGTCGCAAGATCGACAGTTGTTCTTCTCGTGCGGGTGGAGAGTAAGGCCGTTCAATCCGGGCCTGCATCCACTCGCGTTCGACCGGATCCTGAATGTGCATGTATTCCACGCCGATAGTGCGGCAGTACGAGTCCCGCAGCACACCCAAGATGTTTCGTAGCTTGGCGAATGGTTCGCCGCCGAATCCGCCGGTGGCGTATTCGCGATCGAGGTCCCACAGCGTCAACCCGTGGGTAGCGACATCCAGGTCAGGATGTGAGCGCTGGTGGTATTCCAGCGGATCGATATCTGCCATGAGGTGACCGCGAACGCGATAGGCGTGGATGAGCTGCTGTACGCGCGCGGTCTTGGACACTTGGTCGTCGTGCGTGGTGGCGATGTCACGTGCCCAGCGAATCGGTTCGTAGGGAATTCGCAGAGACTTGAAGATGCGGTCGTAGAAACTGTCGGCACCCAGCAGCAATTGGTGGACGCGAGCAAGGAACTCGCCGCTTTGTGCGCCTTGGATGATGCGGTGGTCATAGGTGGAGGTCAGCGTCATGATCTTGCTGATGGCTTGACCAGCGACCGTCTCCTCGGCAGCGCCTTGCCACTCGGCGGGGTATTCCAACGCGCCCGCACCGATGATGGCTCCCTGCCCAGGCATGAGACGAGGAACGGAATGAACAGTGCCAATGGTTCCTGGGTTAGTCAACGTGATTGTGGTCCCCGCGAAGTCATCAACTCCGAGGCGTCCGAGTCGGGCTCGGCGTACGAGGTCGTCGTAGGCGATCCAGAAACGACCGAAGTCCATCTCGTCGGCACCCTTAATGCTGGGCACCAGTAGCTGACGGGTTCCGTCGTCCTTTGCCAGGTCGATTGCCAGACCGATGTTGACGTGCGGGTGCGTGACCACGGTGGGCTTGCCGTCAACGATGGAGAACGACGAGTTCATCGACGGAAGTTCTTTAGCGGCCTGGACCACAGCGAAGGCCAATAGGTGGGTGAAGCTGACCTTGCCGCCGCGTCCACGCGTCAGGTGGTTGTTGATGACGATGCGGTTGTCGATCAATAGCTTGGCCGGGACTGCTCGAACACTGGTCGCTGTTGGCAGTTCCAGGCTTGCTTCCATGTTCGTCACTACTCGGGCGGCTGGCCCTCGCAGAATGCGAGTGGTGTCTTCGGCAGCAGGTTGCGGCAGTGCGGTATCGGTTGTCGGTGACGGCTTGGCAGGTGCAGCGGATGGTTCTGCGTGCGGAATAGGTGCAGCGTTGGGGGAGGTATGCGGAGCAGCATCTGGGGTTGACCGGGGAGTCTTCGCTGCCGCGCCAGGAGCGCGGTCAGAGGGGGTGTAGTCGGCGAAGAAGTCCCACCAGGCGGGATCTACGGAGTTCTTATCGGCGAGGTACCGCTCGTAGATCTCGTCGACCATCCATTCGTTGGGACCAAATGCGTCGGCGGCAATGCTGTTTCCGTTAGTGCCGTTAATCACTTCGAGGACGTCGCTTTCAATCGACTGTGCGTTGGCTATCCGTCAAGACAAGGATATGCCCGTTCGGTCCTCGTCGCGCTCAGGCAGTGCCGGTGAGGACAGGTGGGTCACATTGGCTATTTCCGATCACCCGCGGTGACCTTGCTTTCCACTAACGCAAGCAGGGTTGCTCTTAACCTGCTCTAAGAGACCCGCAGCCAGAAATGCGGTTGCGTGGAATGCATGTTGAATCCGCTGTTACGAACCCGAATAACGAACGAGACGGGCGATGCATCCGTCCTGGCAATACACCCACTACGTCGGGTGGCATCGATCCTGGCCATTGGTTCGGTGGCAGTGATTGGATTCGGACTTCCGGCAGATGCGCATGGCCCGCCCGGTGATGTGGGAACATCCGCATCTGACCTCGCGGGTGACTACCTCAACCCGCAGCCGACGACTCGTTCGACGGTTAACCCGTGGCCCAAAGCCGCCAGCATCGTGGCCAAGTTCAAGGCATATGGGTTGAAGCCCATTCTGGAGTCCGGCTATGCCAGCCCAGTCTGGGAAGCCAATGCCAACTTGGCGGGGGCAGGAACAGATATGCGAGCAGTCGTCATGCATGACACCGGAACGATGGTGCCGGCATCCAAACTACGTGTGACTCATTCCCTGAACTGGATCATGAATGGGGTGAAGAGTTCGAAGGGAAAGACGGTGCGTGCCTCCCACCTCTATGTGGATCGGGCAGGACAACTGCATGTCGTCTACCTCGGTCGTACGTGGCATGCCGGTGCGGGTGACTCCATGTTCGGAGTGCCCGCTAACAAGATGAACGGCTACTCGATGGGTATCGAGATCGAATCCCACGGAGGTGGAGTAAAGGATCTCACTGCTGCACAGATCGCCACTGCGGCTAAGGCTGCCGGTGCGCTACTCGATGTGGCTGGACTTCCCACTTCGCGAGCGATCAACCACAAGGACTACGCAGGTCGAGTGCAGGGCAAGGTGGATACGGCATATGCAGCGTCGTGGTGGCGGTCGCGGATTGCTGCTGCGCGCTCCGCAGCAACCTCGAAGGTGAAGCTGGACCCCAAGGCGGTCTCGGTCTCCGCGTTGAAGGCTGGTTACGAGAATGCGCATGTGAAGAAGTACCAAAAAGCGCTGCGGACTAAGGCGAAGAAGGCGCGGATCTCGCTGAAGAAGGTCAACCCGTCGGGTGCGACGGGTTATTACGGAAGCGAGACCAAAGCGTTGACTCGGGCGCTACTGGTCAAGTGGAAGGCCAAGAACAAGACCTGGCGCACGTACTGGAATAAGAATCCGCACACGGTTCCGCGGGCCGCCATGCTGACCAAATTGGGGTTACACCCCACGCAGTAATTCGGCTAGCTACGCGGAACGAGCGGAGCAACTTCCGGAGCAGTCGCCAAGGCGGCGTCCACTCGCTTGCACACAACCTCAACTGCAGCATCGGTGGAGTGCAGGGTGCTCGTCACTGGTGTGGCACCAGCCTCGCGGGCTTCGGTTGCGATCCGCTGACTGAGAACGCCCGGTGCGATGACGAAGGGTGCCACCACGATCCGTTCGACGTTGCTTTCATGCAGGGTGGAGACGGCATCTGCCACTCGCGGCCCGGGGCCAGAAGCGAATGCCACTGCGGAACCACCCCAGCCGTGGGAACGCCATTCCAATGCCAAGGCAGCGTGGCGGGCACGGGCCGATTCATAGGCCGAACCAGCGCTTGCCAAGACCACGCCGGTATCTGCAGCAGGTCGGAAACCGGATGCCTTGAGCACCACATCGAGTCCCTTAAGCAGAAGTGGATCGGCACCAATAGGGCGAGCCACCCGCAGCTTGACGCCTGGGTAGGAGATTTTGACGCGGTTCGTTGCCTCGGGCACATCCGAGGTGGCGTGGTAGGCCACGTTGAGCAGGAGGGGGACGACGATGATGTCGTCGATGCCGCGTTCTTGTAGGTGCTTCACCGCGCCATCGAGGCGGGCGCGGTCATGATCGAGCGAAGCCAGCGAGACAACGGTGTTCAATCGGTGGCCGACGCGACGAGCAAGCAGATCGTTGGCAAGGCGAGCGCGAGGATCAGGACTCCCGTGCGACAACAGGACGACGCCGTATGACTGACGTGCTGTGGGAAGAACCACGACATCGTTGTTTCGAGCTTGAGCCACGTCGACCTCCATCACCTTGTGTTCGTTCAGAGTACGGCGCACAAACGAGATCGGCAGCTAACTCGCGGGTGTTTTGCCCGATCGCCACTCGATCGAGTCATACGTCCAGACGATGAGCGGCCGTTGTGGTTGTGACTGCGAGGTCCCCAAGTTGTTCACGCATGCCCACGACATCACCGATGACGACGACTGCTGGGGCGGTCGCGGTGATTGCTCCGGTTGCGCCATCGAGCAAGGTTCCGGTGGTGGTTCGTGCGTTGTGGGTCCAGCCTGATTCCAGAACAGCTAGGCCGGTCTCTTTGTCGCGTCCGGCCAAGATGAGTGACTCGGCAATGTCGTGCAGGTGCCGGGCGCCCATAAGCAGAACCAGAGTGGTGGTGGCGGGCAGTGCGACCGCTGCTTGGCACACGTCCTCTGCGCCTTCATGTGCGGACAACACGGCAAAGCCATGTGAGATGCCGCGATGAGTCACCGGGATTCCGGCGGCGGCGGCAACGCTGATTGCACTCGTTACTCCAGGGACGACCTCGACCTCAACCCCGGCTTCGATGCATGCGAGAGCTTCCTCGCCGCCGCGTCCGAGAACGAACGGATCGCCACCCTTGACTCGAACAACTCGTTTCCCGGCCAAAGCGTGTTCCACGATCAGTTGGTTGATCTGCGACTGATCGGCAGCATGACGTCCGGGCGCCTTGCCCACATCAATAACGAGGGCGTCGGTTCGGTGCTGCCATAGCTCGCGAGGGGCCAACCGATCGATGACCAAAACATCGGCCTCAGCAATCACGCGTGCACCGCGGACTGTGACCAGCTCTGGATCGCCTGGACCGGCACCCACGAGCGCGACCCGACCTGGTCCAGATCGCGTGCGCTGTGCAGCGACGGGTAGACGTCCGTTGCTGAGTTGCTCACTAATAGCGGCTCGAAGTCGTTGGGTGCGACGAGGGTCATCCCCACCGAATACGGCAATCAGGATGCCGTCCGGACCAGCAACTGGGGTCATCGTCCGGGCGGTGCCCTTTTCAGCGGCTGCAGCATTGACGCACCACACTCGGGCAGCGTGCGCTGCCTTGGCCACTGCGTCATCGATCGTTCCGGTGGCAGAAATGACCAGCCATGATTGCGCGATATCGCTCTCGCGGAACTCGCGTACGTGGTGAGTGAGTTGCCCAGATGATGCGAGGTGATGGATGAGGTCGGTTGCCTCCGGTGCGACAACCGTGACCCGAGCGCGGGCCTCCAACAGGTCAGTCACCCGACGTGATGCCACCGCACCTGCACCGACGACTAAGACATCTTTGTCGGCCAGGTCCAGCAGGTAAGGCTTCATAGCTTGTCGCCCAACAATCCGCGTTGTCGCAGTACACGCTTCTCCAGCGGAGC
>JBDHZU010000108.1:0-6792 GCA_039812085.1 Candidatus Nanopelagicales bacterium
GGAACCAGCGATCCCGACGAAGAAGCTGACTCACCTGTCGGTTTCGATGCGGTTGACGTGGCTGACTTGGCGTGTGCAAGCCGGACGACTCCAGCCGGCACCCCGCAGGCAACCAGCATCGCCAGCGGCAACAACCACTTCTGGCCATCGCGGAGCAATCCGCCGCCAGGAATCGTCGTCCCAATCCATTCGATAACGGGATTCGTCACTGACCATGCACCTGCCACGGCCACCAATAGACCAAGCAATGACACAAGCAGCCACCAACGCATGGTGGGGCGATCCAAGCGCCGCTGTAGGTATCGAACACCGAATGCCGCCAACACGATGAATGCCACGGCAATCACTGGCACCCATACCTGGTTCCTGGACGTGGGTACGACATCCTGGTTCCACACTCCCCCTAAGCCGAATGCGGTCAACAGTGGACCGCCCCACGACTCACTGTGTAAGGCAAAGACGGAGAAGCCAGCCGAATCGACAGTCGTCGCACTTGGACTAACCAGCGCAGCGATCGCCCATGGCGCAGACAACACCGCAATGCCCAACGCCACCACGATCCGATGAACGGTTCGCAACGCCGAACCGGCAAAGAGCACGGGTAACGCCAGAACAGCACTAATGACGGCACTCGTCGGCACCAGCGATCCCAACGCAATCAACAGCAGAAGCACCGGAACTCGCGACAAACCGTCGCGGCGCACCGCCCGAACCGCCAACAGCAGATACGGGAGCGCGGCATAACAAATGAGCAACGACCAGTGACCCATCACCAGCCGCTCGATAACAAAGGGATTCCAGATCGCAAGCAGGGTCGCCACTAGGCGCATACCCAACGGCCCACCTACTAATCGAGCCGCGCCTGTACCAGCGACAAAGACCGAACCCAGCAGCAACGCTTTCTGCAGAAGCTGTCCGGGAATAGGACCAGAAATCAGCGAAACCCACATGTCTTGTGGAACGGCTCGAGGTAATCCCCCACCAAGCCCAAGCATCCACGGCAGCAGACTCTGGTGAGGAACAAAAACCTGGTCGTAGCTGAGCACGAAACCCGGCCAGAGAACGGGGAACAAGATCAGCAGGGTAAGCAGCGCGGAGAACCCCCACACAACTACTCGAGTCTTTGTCACCGACGCTCCACCCACCTGCAAAGAATCCACACTGCCAGCACTTAGGGTGCCTGTCGGAGGGCAAGATGACCACGAGCGACACCACTGCGCCCACCGCGCCGTCCACACGTCGCGGTGCGCTGCATGGAGCCATTCTGGTTGCTGTTGGCCTCGGCGTCGCGCAAGTTACGTCGTATCTGTTGAGTTTGGTCGCTGCCCGACGACTCGGTCCAGAAATCTTCGGTGCTTTCGCTTCGATGCTGGCACTCATCCTCGTGGGCAACGTATTAGCCCTTGGTCTGCAAGCCACGGGTGCCCGCCGGATCGTGCAACTACCCGACGCCGACCGCCCTAACGGCGGATTGGGAATCATGCGGGAATCACCGTTCGCCGGATTCGTCGTCGCAGGTTTGACCGTTCTGATTGCCCCACTGCTGGATCGCCTCTTGCACCTGGATGGCCTGTGGCCGGTCCTCCTCGTGGCCGCCTGCCTCTATCCCGCCACGCTCTTCGGCGGACTCTTAGGCATCACTCAAGGCCATGAAAGCCATGCCCGTCTCGCCACCATGTGTGCACTGCAGGGTTCCGGACGCGCCGTTGGCGGGGTCACTGCCCTATTCCTCTCCCCCACGCTCAACGCCGCGCTGATCGGCATGTTGGTGGGGTCAGCCGTGGCCGCATTCGTCGGCTGGTTAGTTGCTCGCCGATTGACTGCTGCTCCACCCGCGCAGATCCCGGACTTGCGCCGTGAGGTCATCCATGACACTCATGCCTTGTTCGTCCTATTCGTCCTCACCAACATCGACGTTCTGCTGGCTCGTCACTTTCTGCCTGCTACTCAAGCCGGTATGTATGCCGCAGGTTCCATCGTGGCAAAGGTGATGTTCTGGCTTCCACAGTTCGTTGCAACCGTCGCCTATCCCCGACTAGCCGACCATCGGCGAGAAGCCACGTTGCTCAAGGCATCCGCTGCGGTATTCGCCATCGGAGCAGTCGCCACTGCGGCAGTAGCGATGTTGCCGAATCTGGTGGTTGCACTCGTCGGTGGGCAGGCGTATTCCGGTTTAGCGTCCGATGTGTGGATCTTCGCCGCGTCTGGATCTGCCTACGCATTGGCACAGTTCCTGCTCTATGGACAGCTCGCCGCCAGCAAGCGCAGTGCCATCGCTGTCCTCTGGCTGGCAGTACTGACACTTGTCGGACTGGTCGCCTTCGCGTTCCACAGCAGCGTGCTGCAAATCGTCACGACTGTCTTAGGTGTGGCGAGCACCGTTGCCGTCGTTGGGTTGACCGAAGTGTTCGTGGAGCGTCACCGTTCGAACAATCGTCAGGTCGCTCATGTCTCGTGATTCTCAGTTGGTAATGACCAGCCCGGATACGGCTTTTCGATCGCTTTGTCAGCAGAGCACAGTGGCTTCCCTGACCGAACTCACGACAGCTATCGCACAGGATTCACCCCGTGGACTACTACCCATCGGGCATGGGTCATCAGATTCAGATGTGGCAGACAACGCCGGTGGAACACTTATCGCGTTATCGGACCGACTGGCTGATCCGGCAGTGGAATGGATCGACTGGGAACATTCGGTGGCGCGAGTAAGTGCGGGGGCGAGTATCCGCGCGGTATGCGAGCAACTACTGGCAAACGGTTGGATACCTGCCATTGTCCCCGCCAACGAGGCTGGCACGGTCGGAGGTTGGCTAGCCACTGACGATGCCGGGATCTTTGCTCGTCGAAGTGGCAGCATCGCCGATTGCACCACTGCGATCGAACTCGTCACCTCGGATGGTTCGATTCATCGATTAGAACCGGACCATGCCAGCTTCCGGGCAACCATTGGCGGACTCGGCCTAACCGGAATCATCGTGGCTGCCGAGATCCGGATTGCACCCGTGCAAACCGCCTGGATGTTGGTCGACACCACCGTCCATGATTCGGTGGATCAGCTGCTCGAGCAGATTGAACGTCACCCCAGTTCGACCCATGGCTGGATCGTTACCTCTGACAAACGGGAACAACGAATCCTCGGTCGACAAATCTCGTGGGCGCGGGTAGACGACCTGCCACCCAACCGTCAGACCGAGGCGCGAACGATGCCGCCGGCGCAGCCAACGGCTCATCCAGGGCGCCTGCGACGACTGACCACAAACACTCCTGCAGCCCGCGTGGATGAATTGCTGCCCTGCGCGACTGCACTGTTCCATCCCCCGACATCAGAACCCGATGACTCCAATCGACTGCGGTATCGATGTGCATTGCCCGATACGCAACGAGCCACTGTCCTCGCGATCATCGAGCAGCTCACTACCGCCTGTGCTGATACCAATGCTCAGCTTCGGGTTCATGCGGGCAGCGGAGACACACACGCGATGCTCGGGACCAGCCATTTGGGTTGGCACATCGACTGCCGTGGCTTGTATCCCCGTTCCGCTACTGGCGAGGCGTTGGCTGCCGTGGATGACCTTGTTCAGTCAGCCAACGGCCGGATCACGCTGGGCGACGATGCCCGAGTTCTTCCTGATGTTGTTCGGGAAATGTTCGATGAGTTCGATGACTGGATTCAATTACGCCAGCGACTCGACCCCGATGCGCGACTACAGTCCAATGCTGGACGACGCCTCGGACTCTTAGGAGGTGACTCATGGTGAGTTCGTTGGGTCACGCACAGAACGTGGCGATCTATTCCGCGCCCAGCACGACGACCGTTGCCGTTATCGCTGCAGTATCGGGCGCGCACTTGCGGCGAGTGTGGTGCGTGGGTTCCGATATCTCCCCCAGCGACCTGGAAACCAGCACACAACGTTTGCAGGCCACTTCTACCGCCGACGTCACTCAGGTCGACTCCCTAGCAGACATTGATGAAGCCATCGACCTGGACCTTGTGATCTTCGATGCCACTCATGCACCAACGGATGTTGCTGCCCTGACAGACATCACTGCTGGTGGCGCCGATGCCATCGACCGTTTTGTTGCCCAAGGCCGTGGTCGGTTGCTGATCGCAATGTCTCCCAACGATGCTGGAACAGCACAAGGCGCGGCGGCTAGCGCAGGGGCGGTGGCGTGGGCTCAGCATCTTGCCCAGGCTCTCGATGAACGTGCCATTGCACTTGTGGTCGCCGAACTCGGCTCGGAGTCGTCACCAGCAACGATTGCTGCCGCTGCAGACGCGGTACGCGTTAATCGCAGTGCGATTCTGCTGGCGGACGAACAGCGGAGAATGGGCCGTCGTCGACTGCCGTGGCAACGCAGTCGACGGGCACAAGACGATTCACCTAACGGCGAATAGTCCTAGTGCGCAGCGTCGAACCAGCTTCGACCGATACCCACACTGACCGCCAACGGCACAGACAATTGACCGACCGATTCCATATTGGTGACGACGAGTTCCTGAACACGGTCAGCTTCGCCTTCGGCAACCTCGACTACTAATTCGTCGTGAACCTGCAGCAACAGCCGGGACGACAATCCAGCTTGCGTCAGTGCCTCATCAACTTGCAGCATCGCGACCTTCACAATGTCCGCTGCCGACCCTTGGATCGGGGCATTAAGCGCCATCCGTTCGGCCATCTCTCGACGTTGACGATTGTCACTAGTGAGATCCGGAAGATACCGGCGTCGGCCCATCAGCGTCTCGGTGTAACCGGTCGCCCGAGCTTGATCGACGGCAGAGTTCAGGTACTGCGCCACATTGTCGAATCGTTCGAAGTAGGTATCCATCAAGTCGCGCGCCTCGGCTGCAGTGATGGACAACTGCTGCGATAACCCGAATGCCGATAATCCGTACGCCAAGCCGTAGGACATCGCCTTAATCTGACGTCGTTGTTCTGCATCGACCTCGTCCGGAGAAACGCTAAATACCTGCGACGCCATCGTGGAGTGCAAGTCCTCACCAGATTCGAAGGCAGCGATCAAAGCGTCATCACCGGACAAGTGCGCCATGATTCGCATCTCGATCTGCGAGTAGTCCGCCGTCAGGAGGGACTCAAATCCTTGACCAACCACAAAGCCTGCTCGAATCCGACGGCCTTCTTCGGTACGGATCGGAATGTTCTGCAAGTTCGGTTCGGTGCTGCTGAGTCGACCGGTCGCGGCCACTGTTTGTTGGAACGTGGTGTGAATCCGACCTTCACCGTCGGCCAGCGGTAGCAGCCCGGCAACGGTCTGCCGCAGCTTCGACACATCACGCCACCGCAACAACACGGTGGGAAGTGGGTCTTCGGTGGTGGCCGCCAAAGTGGTCAACGCATCTGCGTCAGTGGACCAACCAGTCTTGATCTTCTTCGTCTTAGGCAGGTCTCGTTCACCAAACAGGATTTCCTGTAGCTGCTTGGGCGAACCCAGATTGAACGGGCGACCCACCAACTCATGGGCCGACGATTCCGCCTTGGCGATCTCCGACTCGTACTCTCGCTCCACCTGTTGCAGATAAGGCACATCGAGAGCGATCCCCACGCGCTCCATCTTCGCCAGCACTTCCACCAGTGGGAGTTCCACTGTGGCCAGCAACTGATCCGCTCCGCGCTTGAGGAGTTGATCGACGAGTTCGTCGTTCACTTCGTTGATTGCTCGAGCTTCTGCGGCTAGCTGTTCCCTGGCAGCAAGGTCATCGGTGGTCAATGACAGTTGCCCAGTTGAGGATTCCCCGATGGGCAGGCGTTTGGACAGGAATCGTTCGGCAAGATCGGCCACGGTGAGGGCACGTTGGCCAGCGAGCACGAGGTAGGCCGACAACTCAATATCGGCGGCTAATCCAGCGAACTGCCAACCGCGGGCGAACATCGCCAACATCCATCCCTTGGCGGCATGCATCACCTTGGACTTGGCCTCGTCGGCGAAGAAGTCGGCCAGCGCATCATCGTCTGCAGTGCTCAACATCGCGGGATCAACCGAAATGGCCTCTCCCGTTTGGGTCGCAATCGCCACTCCGGTGAGGTCACCAGTTCCGCTTCCCCAGGTGCCGGAACACGCCACCGCGACGGTCTCGCCATCGGGCAGGGTTTTCAACCAATCGGCCAGTTCACCATCTCTACTGACATCGACCAGCACACCATCGAAAGCGTCTTCAACTGGTTCTGTATTCGCACTCAGACCATCGGTCATCTCGAACAGGCGTTCCCGCAAAACCCGGAACTGTAGGGCGTCAAAGACGGTGTGAACTTTCTCGGAATCAAAGCCATCCCTGCGCAACGCTTCGATCGTCGTATCCAGCGGTACATCTTTGACGAGTTCAGTTAACTGGCGATTGGTCCGAACTTGATCCAGATGTGCCCGTAAGGCTTCGCCAACCTTGCCTTTGACCGTGTCAGCACCATCCAGCAAAGCATCGAGGTTGCCAAACTCTCGGATCCATTTGGCGGCGGTCTTCTCCCCCACGCTGGGAATGTTGGGCAGGTTGTCGGAAGGGTCTCCGCGGAGTGCGGCAAAGTCGGGGTACTGCCTAGGCGTAAGACCGTATTTTTCTTCCACCTCAGTCGGACCCATCCGAGCGATCTCGGACACTCCCCGCTTCGGATACAGCACCGTCACGTGGTCGTCCACGAGCTGGAAAGCATCCCGGTCTCCGGTCAGGATCAGCACATCCAAACCTTGTTCCCGGGCGTGCAGAGTCAGGGTGGCGATGATGTCGTCGGCCTCGAAACCATCCACACGTTCGGTAGTGATCGACATGGCGTCGAGTACATC
>JBDHZU010000109.1:0-6745 GCA_039812085.1 Candidatus Nanopelagicales bacterium
CGCGCCCAGAGGCGGAACTTGTACGTTGGCCGAATGCTGTTCGCCGTGCCACTCGATGTCGTCGGTCGTGACTGAACCGAAGTTGCCCACCCCGGAACCGCCATAGCTCGTGGCATCGGTATTGAGGACTTCTTCCCATTCGCCCGCCACCGGCAGACCCACGCGATAGTCATGATGCGGCACAGCAGCAAAGTTCACGATGACTGCCATGACGGCACCATCGTGATCCTTCCGCAGCCACGAGAACACGTTGTTGGTTGAGTCGTTGGCATCGATCCATTCGAAGCCTTCAGGGGAGTTGTCCAACGCCCACATAGACGAGTTTTCGCTGTAGACGCGGTTGGCGTCACGAACCATCGCCTGCACGCCGGTGTGTTCGGGATGATCGAGCAACCACCAGTCCAGGCCGCGTTCCTCACTCCATTCGGCATCTTGGGCGAACTCCTGACCCATAAACAACAACTGCTTCCCTGGGTGAGCCCACATGTAGGCAAGGAATGCGCGCACGGTGGCAAGTTGCTGCCAACGATCACCCGGAATCTTGCGCAGCAACGATCCCTTGCCGTGCACAACTTCGTCGTGACTGATGGGCAGCAGGTAGTTCTCGCTCCACGCATACATGAGCGCGAACGTCATCTGGCCGTGGTGGTACTGGCGATGAACCGGATCTTCTTGCAGATAAGACAGGGAGTCGTTCATCCACCCCATGTTCCATTTGAGTCCGAATCCCAGCCCACCCAGATGGGTCGGTCGGGTGACACCTGGCCAGGACGTTGATTCCTCGGCGATCGTCACCACACCGGGAACCCGTTTGTAGACGGTGGCATTCATTTCTTGCAGGAAGGCGACTGCTTCCAGATTCTCGCGGCCGCCGAATGCGTTCGGTGTCCACTCACCGGCTTCACGTGAGTAGTCGAGGTAGAGCATGGATGCCACAGCATCCACCCGCAATCCATCGACATGGAACTCCTCGCACCAGTACACGGCATTGGCAACCAGGAAGTTCCGGACTTCGCTGCGGCCGAAGTTGAAGACCAACGTTCCCCAGTCCGGCTGCTCACCCCGGTTGGGATCGGGGTGTTCGAACAGGGCAGTTCCGTCGAACCGAGACAACGCGAACTCGTCTTTGGGGAAGTGGGCAGGAACCCAGTCCACGATGACGCCAATGCCCGCATCGTGGAATGCCTCAATCAATCGACGAAGCCCATCGGGATCGCCCATCCGTGCCGTCGGTGCGTAGTAGCTCGTGACTTGATACCCCCATGAACCACCGAAGGGGTGCTCCATCACTGGCAGAAACTCCACGTGGGTGAACTTCTGTTCCACCACGTAGGGGACCAACTGGTCGCACAGCTCATCCCAACTCAGGCCGGGGCGCCATGAACCAAGGTGAACCTCGTATACCGACATTGGTCCGCTGTGAGGGTCATTCGCCGCGCGTTGGGTCATCCAGTCCGAGTCGTTCCAACTGTGCTGAGAAGTGAAGACGACAGATGCCGTATCGGGCGGAACTTCGGTGGCATTGGCAAAGGGGTCAGCCTTTAAGCGCCGCACGCCGTCGGCTCCGAGAATGTCGAACTTGTACCGGGTGCCATCGCCGATTTCAGGAATGAAGATTTCCCAGATGCCAGTTGAACCTAATGCGCGCATCGGGTTTGCGGTGCCGTCCCAGAAATTGAAATCTCCGACGACTCGAACTCCACGAGCCGATGGTGCCCATACAGCGAATGAGACGCCGTGGATGGGTCCAGTAGCCGATGGGTATTCGTGAGTATGGGCACCCAGAACGGTCCACAGTTGTTCGTGGCGGCCTTCGGAAATCAGATGCTGATCGACCTCACCAAGGGTGGGCATGAATCGATACGGATCGTCGGCCGGTAGCGGGTCAGAATCGGGGTAGGTCACCGCCAGGCGATAGTCCGGTGTGTGGCTTCCCTGATCGTCGGAGGTGGTTGGCACAGTGGCCACCCACACTCCGCGATGCTCGTGATTCATCGGAATGTGTTCGTCATCGACCACTACATCGACCGCGCTGGCGTTGGGCCGCAGCACGCGGATGGTGACCGTGTCGCCCTCGACGTGTGGGCCGAGTAGGTCGTGCGGGGCAGTGTGAGTGCCATCAACGAGCGCATCGATGGCGGCGTAGTCAACGCCAATTGGTGAGCTCATGACGACCCCTGTGAGTGGACGTGACAGATGTGTGCGCAATGCACGATCGGATCAATTCGGACATACGGATGGGCGTTCCATTGCCAGGTTTGTTTGCTGACTTCGTCGGTCACCGTCAGCGTCTGGTCATCCTCGAAGCCGAGTGCTTCCAGGTCGAGATGGATGGTGGCTTCTTGGGTAGAGAAGGGATCCAAGGAGCAAACCACGATGACGGTGTCGCCTTGGTCTTGTCGTGAGTAGGCAATGATCCGCGAGTTGTCGACCTCGTGGAAGGTGATCCCGCGCAGGGTTTGCAGCGCCGGATGTTTGCGGCGTAACTCATTGAGCATGGTGACGTAAGGAATCAGTGAGTGGCTGTTCTGTGCCGCTTGCCAGTCTCGTGGACGAAGTTGGTACTTCTCGCTGTCCAGGTATTCCTCGGACCCCGGTTTGACCGCAACATGCTCGAATAATTCGAAGCCTGCGTAGACACCCCACGTTGGGCCGAGAGTGGCAGCCAGCGTGGCTCGGATCGCGAAGGCTGCAGGCCCACCGTATTGCAGGTAGGCAGTGAGAATGTCGGGAGTGTTCACGAACAAGTTGGGTCGCATGTACGCCACTGATCGCTCCGACAACTCAGTGAAGTACTTCTCGATCTCCTCCTTCTCATTTCGCCACGTGAAATAGGAGTAGCTCTGGTGGAATCCGACTTCTGCCAATGCCCGCATCATGGGTGGACGAGTGAATGCTTCGGCCAAGAACAAAATGTCTGGGTCTGTGCGACGAACCTCGTTGAGTACCCGATCCCAGAATCGGACCGGTTTGGTGTGCGGGTTGTCGACCCGGAAGATGCGTACGCCGCGTTCCGCCCAGAAATGAATGATCCGAAGGACTTCTTCCACAAGTCCATCAGGGTCTCCGTCGAACCACATCGGGTAGATGTCTTGGTACTTCTTCGGTGGGTTTTCGGCGTAAGCGATTGTTCCGTCGGCGCGCACCACGAACCAGGGCTTGCCCTCGGTTGCCCAGGGATGGTCTGGGGCGACCTGTAACGCTAGGTCGAGGGCAACTTCGAGATCCAATGAATTGGCCTTGGCGAGGAATGCATCGAAATCGTCAAGAGTGCCGAGTTGCGGGTGGACAGTGTCATGGCCACCGTCCTTCGAGCCAATCGCCCAGGGGGAACCCACATCACCGGGTGCAGCATCCACAGAGTTGTTGCGACCCTTGCGGTTGATCTCACCGATGGGATGGATCGGCGGCATGTAGACCACGTCGAAACCCATCTCGGCCACGGCGTCGAGTCGCTGTGCGGCGGTGGCGAAGGTTCCATGAACATCAGGCCCAGCGCCAGCGTTTTCGGAACGGGGGAACAGTTCGTACCAGGAACCGACCAGGGCCAAACGTCGATCCACTTGCAGCGGCCATGGTCCGCAGATCGTGGTCAGATCCCGTAGTGGTTCGTCGGCTGTGGCCGCCAGTAGTCCCTCGGTGATGGCGCGAGAGAACCGAGCATTCGGATCTTGCGAGGTATCCGACAGTTCGTGGATGCTGGCCGCAATCGCTGCTCGGTTAGCGGCCTTCGTCATCTGATCGGCGGCTCGATTGAGGGTGAGGATGCCCTCTTCGATTTCCAACTCGGCATCGACATCGGCGGGAATCTTGATCTCGGCTCGGTGAATCCAGGTCGAGACGGGATCAGCCCAGGCTTCGATCGTGAATGTCCAGTCACCTTCGGTGTCGGGTCGGAAGGAGCCTTCCCACCGAGCAGTTCCATCGTTCACGCACACCAGCGGATGACGTTCTGCTTCGCTGCCATCCGGTCGTTGGCTGGCGACCTCGACTCCGATCAGATCGTGTCCTTCGCGGAAGACGGTGGCAGCGACACCGATGAGTTCGTTGACAGCGGCTTTGGCGGGTCTGCGACCTGATTCCACCTTGGGTTCGACATCGAAAATTGGGAATCGGCCGTTGAGCACATCAGGGGTATCCCGACTCTCACTTGCCCATGCCGACCACGCCTGTATGGCAGTGGGGCTGGGTACTCCAAGATTCGGTTCGGCCACGACGTAAAGCTAGTGATCCAGGCCGCTATATGCACCTGCGGATGACCCGATTCGGGTCAGAGATCAATCCGAGGAACCGTTGCTGGAATGGCCGGTGACTTCGAACAAGACAGCGCCGAAAGGCGGCAGACAAATCACGTCGCCAGGATGGTTCTCATCCACTGCTCGATTGGGAATCGACTCCGACGTATCCAGTTGGCGACGGTAGTGAGTTCCGTATGGTTCGCCCGGCAATGTGAAGTCCACTGAGTTCGCTGCTGCATTGAGCAACAGCAAGAACGACGAGTCGTTTTTCGGACGTCCATCGCGGGATCGATTGCGCAACGTTCCCGATAGGTACATGCCGATACAGCGGGTGTGTCCGTCGTGCCACTTCTCTCCGGACATGGGCGTGCCATCGGCGTTGATCCATGCCAGATCCTCCGGTCCACCCTCTTGTACAGGGGTGCCGTGGAAGAAGTAACGCTGTCGGAAGACGGGGTGGTTGCGCCGTAGCTGCAGCAGTGTTCGCGTGAACTCGAACAGATCACGTTGCCAGCCCTGCAACTCCCAATCGATCCAGGAGATTTCCGTGTCTTGGCAGTAGGCGTTGTTATTACCACCCTGGGTACGACCCATTTCGTCACCGGCGACGAGCATCGGGGTTCCCGACGCCAGCAACAGCGTGGTGAGCATGTCTCGAATTCGCCGATGCCGCAGGGCGTTGATGTCAGGGTCGTCGGTTTCTCCCTCAACCCCGGAGTTCCACGACCGATTGTGGTTATTGCCGTCGGCGTTGTCTTCGCCGTTGGCCTCGTTGTGTTTCTGCTCGTAAGTGACCAGATCGCGCAGGGTGTAACCATCGTGGGCAGTAATGAAGTTAATGCTGGAGAACGGACGACGACCTTCGGAGGAATACAGGTCGGCAGATCCAGACAGTCGCCACCCCAGTTCACCGACTCCGGTGACGCCACGCCAGTAGTCGCGCAGACAGTCGCGGTACTTGTCGTTCCATTCCGTCCACAGCGGCGGGAACTCACCCACTTGGTAGCCACCTGAGCCCACGTCCCAGGGTTCCGCAATGAGCTTCACATTTCGCAGAACTGGGTCTTGCGCAATCGTGGTCAAGAAGCCGGACAGGGTGTCGAAGTCGGTGTCGGCCCGGGCTAATGCGCTGGCAAGGTCGAACCGGAAGCCATCGACGTGCATCTCTTCTACCCAGTAGCGCAGCGAATCCATGATCAGCTGCAGAACTTTGGGAGTCGCGGCGTTGACGGTGTTTCCCGTCCCGGTGTAGTCCGCGTAGTAGGCCTTGTCTTCCGCGCCGAGCTTGTAGTACTTGGTATTGGCGATGCCCTTGAACGAATACGTCGGACCAAGGTGATTGCCTTCGGCGGTGTGGTTGTAGACCACGTCCAAGATGACTTCAATTCCAGCATCGTGCAGTGCCTTGACCATCTGCTTGAACTCGCGCACCTGGCCACCGCGCGTCCCACTGGCGCTGTACCGACCCCAGGGTGCAAAGAAACCGATCGAGTTGTAGCCCCAGTAGTTCCGGAATCCACGTTCGATCAGGAAGGGTTCGTCAATCGCGTGATGAACCGGCAGCAGCTCGACGGCGGAGACTCCCAGTCGGGTGAGGTGATCGATCGCGGCGGGATGAGCCATGCCCGCGTAAGTTCCTCGGATCTCCTCCGGAATCTCGGGGTTCAGTTGCGTGAATCCCTTGACGTGTACTTCGTAGATGACCGTATTCGTCCACCGAGTGTTCAGTGGGTGGTCGCCTTGCCAATCGAAGTCGTCGCGCACCACCACGCTCAGCGGCATCGATTCGGCTGAGTCCAGATCGTTACGGGCGTACATGTCATCGAAGTCGTGGTCATAAACCGCTTGTCCAAGAGCAACGTCGCCGTCGATGGCTCGTGCGTAGGGATCCAGGAGCAGCTTGTTCGGGTTGTACCGAAACCCTTGCTCTGGGTTCCAGTCTCCGTGGACCCGGAAGCCGTAACGCATTCCTGGAGTAACGCCTGGAACGTAACCGTGGAAGACATGGAAAGTGGATTCGGCCAACTTGATTCGGTGCTCGACGCCGTCGTCAGTGAAGACGCAAAACTCGACATCGTTGGCCCCTTCAGCCCAGATGGCGACGTTGGCGCCGTTCTCATCTGGGGTGACTCCGAGCGGTTCCCACACGCCGGGCCACGCCACCGATGGAAATGGTGGTCCGGATTGCGTCGTCATGTGTGTCCCTGTCGCAAGAGGTCGTCGGCTGTGACAGTAGTGGTCGGGCGGCAACTATCGCCATAGCTGATTGCTGCGGTTAGCCGTCTTGGTGGCCGTTGCTATCTCTCATCCACAATTTCACCGGTTGTTGCCGAGTATTTCGCTTGCGGAGTATTCACTGAGCCACGGCGAGATCGGTCGTTCGACTGTGGTTGGCTACTGGAATGACTTCTGCTCCCGAATCATCGGATTTGGTGATCGAAGCGACTGGATTGGTCAAGAAGTTCGGTGATTTCACTGCACTTCACGGGGTGGACATTTCTGTTCCC
>JBDHZU010000110.1:0-6709 GCA_039812085.1 Candidatus Nanopelagicales bacterium
TTGTCTGGCTTATCCCCCGCTTGTGCAGCGTTCACTGAGGGAGATGCCGTCGGGCTTGGAGGTGGACTTGCTACCGCAGGGGCCGCCGAAAGCATGAGAATGGTTGCTGTTGAAACAGCCCCCCACGCAGCGTGGCGCCGCCGTAACCAGATGTCGCGCATAGTTCCAACAGGCTATGCACAGCAACCTAAATTCGACGGGCATGACCCGCCGGGTTTTAGGACTTCTTCTTGTTGGGCTTGAGCGTCCACACGATCGACATTTCACCGGTCACAGTGCCGTCTTGCGTCGCAATTTCAACATCGACGGTGAACTCCGGACGTTCGCCAGCATCTAGTTCGGCCAGGATGTCGTCACGGGTACGAGACATCACAGCGGTAGCGGTGACGTCTCCCATGGCCAACTTCCGGTACTTGATGGTGGACTCCACAGCAAGCGGGGTGGCGTCGGCGAGACGGTCCCCGAAAGCAGCAAAGACCAGCGCACCTGACGCCGATTCAGCCAACGTGAACATTGCGCCAGCGTGAGGGCCACCCACGTGGTTGTGATACGCCGCCTGGTCCGGCAACGTCATCACAGCTCGCTGTAGCTGCAAGTCATCGAATCGCAATTGCAGGGTGCCCACCATGGGCACTGCTTGCGGGAAACTCTGCTTTACCAGTTCCAAGTCCATGGCGGACACCCTAAGCGTCGGAGGTTTCGAACGATTCCACTGGTGGGCAGGAGCACATCAGATTTCGGTCTCCATAGGCCCCGTCGATACGCCCCACTGGCGGCCAATACTTGTCTGGTCGAACCCCGGTGGGCCAGGCTGCGATTGATCGTGGGTAGTCACGATCCCACTCGTCAGCGCTGACCACAGCCGATGTGTGTGGTGCCAGTCTCAGCGGAGATGCGGTGACGTCGATGCGCCCAGCCTTCACATCTTCGATCTCAGCGGCAATGGCAATCATCGCGTCGCAGAAGCGATCGAGTTCGTTCTTATTCTCGCTCTCGGTCGGTTCGACCATGAGCGTGCCAGCGATCGGGAAGGACATCGTGGGGGCATGGAAACCGTGATCCACCAGTCGTTTGGCCACATCGTCAACAGTGACTCCGGTGACCTTGGTCAGTTCCCGTAGATCGAGGATGCATTCGTGGGCAACCAACCCGTGTTGTCCGACGAACAGCACTGGGTAGTAGTCCTTCAACCGAGCGGCAATGTAGTTCGCAGCTAATACCGCATGCGCTGTCGCATCAGTTAGCCCCTGCGCCCCCATCATGCGGACGTAGGCATACGGAATGGGAAGAATTCCGGCGCTGCCGTACGGGGCACCACTGACCGCTCCAACCACTGACTCGCGCATTGCCTGTGTGCCGAGTGGGTGTCCAGGCAGGAACGGCACTAAATGTTCGGCCACTCCAATCGGCCCGACTCCAGGCCCTCCTCCCCCATGGGGGATGCAGAAGGTCTTGTGCAGGTTGAGGTGCGAAACGTCAGACCCGAACCCTCCAGGCTTGGCCCAGCCAACCAGCGCGTTGAGGTTTGCCCCGTCCACGTACACCTGACCACCGGCCTGATGAACCAGGTCCGCCACTTCGGTCACGGTGTCTTCATAAACGCCGTAGGTGGACGGGTAGGTGATCATGATCGCTGCCAGATCATCAGCATGATCGGCGATCTTTGCTTTGACGTCCTCCAGATCGAGACGTCCATCCTCCAAGTTCTTGACCACGACAACCCGCATTCCCGCCATCGCTGCACTGGCAGCGTTGGTGCCGTGCGCACTGGACGGGATCAAGCACACGTCACGTTGCCCCTGGCCCATCGATTCGAGATAAGCCTTGATGGCGAGCAGACCGGCGAATTCCCCTTGAGATCCAGCATTGGGCTGCAAGCTGACGGCGGCATAGCCGGTTACAGCGGACAACCACTGTTCCAACCGATCAGTCAGTGCGCGGTAGCCCTCAGCAGTCCCCTGCGGAGCAAACGGATGGATATCGGCAAACCCGGGCCACGTGATGGGTTCCATCGCCGCAGCGGCATTGAGCTTCATCGTGCACGAACCCAGCGGGATCATCGTCCGATCCAGCGCAAGGTCAGCATCGGCCAAGCGACGCAACCAACGCATCATCTCGGTCTCGCTGTGGCGCGACGAGAACCACGGATGTTGCATGAACTCGCTGTGCCGGGCAAACCGTTCGACCAGACCGATTCCCTCATGAGGTTGCCCGACTGGCACGTTCAGAGCAGCAGCCAGTTGGTCGAGAACTGCTTCCGTGGTGACCTCGTCCACAGTGATCGAGAACTGCGAATCATCGACCAGGCGGACATCAATCGACGCGTCGGCAAGTTGCTCGACGACGTGTGCCGCTAGTGGCTCGTCGTGGGAGAACAGCACCGTGTCGAAGAAGCCTTCGTGCACCAGACGCCAACCCGACAGTTGTTGAACGGTGGCAGCTACCTGGATCGCTGTCTGATTGATGCGTTGCGCAATTTCGACCAGTCCTACTGGACCGTGATAGGCCGCATATAACGCAGCAATATTTGCCAACAACACCTGCGAGGTACAGATGTTGCTGGTCGCCTTCTCACGTCGAATGTGCTGCTCGCGAGTCTGCAACGCCAAGCGGTATGCCGGACGCCCCGCACTGTCTTCGCTCACTCCCACAAGGCGGCCAGGAATCGACCGTTCCATCCCTTCTCGCACCGCCATAAATCCGGCATGTGGGCCACCGAACCCCAGTGGTACACCAAATCGTTGAGCAGAACCAATCGCGATATCGGCCCCCCACTCCCCTGGCGGGGTGAGCACAGTGGTGGACAACGGGTCCACTGCGGCGGTCACGAGTCCGCCAGCTTCACTGATGGCTGCGGCAAACTCGCTAGGGTCCCAAATCCGACCAGAACTTCCCGGCAGGCTGACCAAAGCTCCGGCATAGTCCGAAAGATCCAAGGAGTGCCATCCAGCCAGATCGCGAATGTCCAGCTCTATCCCCTGCGGCAATGCTCGGGTCTGCAAAACAGCCAGGGTCTGCGGATGTGTATCGGCATCAACGAGGTACCGATTCCGTTTGCCCTTCGTCATCCGAAGGGTGAGCCCCATCGCCTCCGCCGCCGCTGTAGGTTCGTCCAACAGTGATGCGTTAGCGATCGGAAGACCTACGAGATCGCTGATCAGGTTCTGGAAGACGAGCAAGAGTTCGAGGCGACCTTGCGAAATTTCTGGTTGATAGGGCGTGTAGGCGGTGTACCAAGCGGGGTTTTCCAGCACATTGCGTCGGATTACTGCTGGCAGGACACTTCGGTGATAACCCAGCCCGATCAATGGGATGCGTGACTCATTCTGGCCAGCTAGTTCACGTAACTCCGCCTGTACCTCGAACTCCCCCAGCGCATCGGGCAGATCGATTGCGGTCGTGTCCAAGACAGAATCTGGGATGGCGGTGCGCATCAGGTCGTCGAGTGAACCGAAGCCGACCGACTTCAACATGTCTGCGGTGTCGTCGTCAGTGAAGCCGATATGGCGCTTCACATAGTTGTCATCTGGACGATTCACCACGGCACCCCTGCAGGACTCACACGATCAGTAGTGAGTCCAGGGTAAGCGGTGAGGCGACGAAGTCAGCCAGTGCGCAGAGCGCGTCGTGCCGCGAGTTCGTCCTCAGAGCCAGACGGCACGAGAACCTCGCCTGTGGCTCGCTCTGCTGGCATCTCAGACAGGGAGCCTTCGACTTCTTGCCAGACACGACCGACAGCGATTCCGAAGACGCCTTGTCCGCCTCGAACCAAGTCGATGACTTCTGACTCAGAGGTGCATTCGTAGATGCTGGCACCATCGCTCATCAAGGTGATGTTCGCCAGGTCGTGGACTCCGCGCTGGCGCAGGTGATCCACTGCGGTACGGATGTTCTGCAGTGAGACACCGGTATCCAAGAGCCGCTTCACGATCTTGAGAACCAGGATGTCGCGGAAGCTATACAGACGTTGGGTGCCCGATCCACTGGCCGTACGAACAGACGGTTCGATCAAGCCGGTACGAGCCCAGTAGTCCAACTGCCGGTAGCTGATCCCTGCAGCTGCGATCGCAACCGTTCCGCGGTAGCCGGTATCGACGGCATCAAGAGCATTCACGCCATCGTCGAACAGTGCGGCTTGGCCGAGAGGTGCAGGAAGGGAGTCAAGGGTTTCGTCGAGGTCAACCTTGATGCCAGAACCAACAACCTCGTTCACGCTGCTCACCTCGAAGTCTGTAGCTATGGGCGTGTGCCCTGTGCAACTGCCTGTTCGGAACCGTAGGGAAGCCGCCGGTCCGGTGCAACCTGCAACGCACATCCTGGAAAGAAAACTCTCAAGTATCTTGAGTCTAACCCTGATGTCTAGGTTGAGGGTTGTCCGGTCATGTGGGGCTTTCCTCCGGGTTTTGCCCACCGGGGGTGTCGTTGAAGTCATCGGGAGAAACCGAGTCGAGGAATTCGCGGAAAGCCTCAACCTCTTCCTTCTCCTCTTCTGGAACATCAATTCCCGCTTCTGCAAGCACTCCATCCGCGACCCGCACAATTGCCGCTGTGCGCAGAGCAAGCGCAATCGCATCCGACGGTCGGGCGCTGACGGTGGTGCCATCGGAGAATTCCAATGATGCGTAGAAGACTCCGTCAGCCAAGTCGGTAATCGAAACTCCGGTGAGCTGCCTGTCGAAGGCACCAATCACGTCCCGCAACAGATCGTGGGTGAGTGGACGCGGCGGCTCGACACCTTGCTGAGCAAAAGCGATGGCAGTCGCTTCAACAGCACCGATCCAGATGGGTAGGTAGCGCTGTCCTTCCAGATCACGAAGCAGGACGACAGGTTGATTGGCGGGCATATCTACCCGCACTCCGACAACCTCGACCTCAATCACGTCACCAGCCTACGCCGATGACGTCTCAGCGAGTGGTGCGTGACGCTTGCAGCGAAACGTTGTCGTGGACCAGCGCCGAGTGCAGCCGCAGGATTGCGGTTGTGACATCGGTGATCTCTTGGGTGGGCTCACCATCACCACCACGTTGGCTGTCGATCAGTTGCTCGGCCAAGTCAGCTTGACGTTGTGCAGCGGTCACAAGCGGGCGCAGGTGGCGTGCATCCAGGCCACATTCCTGCAGTTCCACCACTAACCGGCAGATACTCACAGCCTCAGCACCATAGTCCTGGGTTTGGGGGTGCTGACGAATGATGCCGAGCTTGCCGATCTCGATGATGTCTGCAACGGAAAGCCCGGTTTCGTCTCGCAGTTCGCCCAGACTCACGCGTACCGGCACATCGTCAAGCGCTCGAATGTCGATGACTGCGCTGTCGTCGAGGTCAACGCTAGGAATCTGAGGCGTCTGGTCATTCGGGGCGTTGGGAACGAAACCGCGATCCAGCTTGTCCAGGTTGTCTTTGATGACGCGCAAAGGAAGGAAGTGGTCACGCTGCATGCGAAGTGTGTAGCGGAGCCGATTAACGTCAGCGGGCGAAAACTTCCGGTAGCCAGTCGGCGTCCGGACTGGGGTGACGAGTCCCTCGCTCTCCAAGAAGCGAATCTTGGAAACCGTCATGTTGGTGTCGGGGAACTCTGACTGCAGGATCTCCAAGACCGTGCCAATCGTCATGAGATCGCTTTCAACGACTGGTTGACCCACGGCCGTTCACCCCCCGGTTGCAGCCGCCCCCGAAACGAAGCGGAAGCGGTACTTACCAATCTGAATCTCGTCACCATTCGCCAATTCAGCGCTGTCGACTCGCTGGCGATTGACGTAGGTGCCGTTGAGACTACCTAAATCCACGAGCTTCCACGCCGTTCTGTCGAACTCAAATTGGGCATGCTGACGCGAGACGGTGATGTCGTCCAGAAAAATGTCCGTTTCTGGAGCACGACCGGCGGTCATGTTTTCTCCGGTCAGCTCGACGGTTGAACCCGCAGCAGGCCCACGGACAATCATGAGCAACGCGGTGCCAGGCTCAAGTTCTGGCCCAGAACCGACAGACGGCAGCGGGCCAGAATCGACCGGATTCGTCCCGAGCGCGTAAATCGTCCCAGTGATCTCTTGACTGTCAGCCACGCGGCTACCTGCCACTGCTGTACCGCAAACCGCGCAGAAGCGATCAGCCGGAGACAACGTCCGGCCGCAAGTGCTACACGTTGAAGCGCTCATGCGCCCTCAGTCAATGCCTGGTAGGCCGCGGCGTCAAGAGTCTCGACTTCGGTTCCTGAGGTCGGCTCGATTTCTACCAACCAGCCGTCTCCATATGGATCGGAGTTCACCGTCTCCGGGGCGGTTTCAACGGCATCGTTACGAGCGGTCACTGTTCCCGATACTGGCGCATAGAGATCCGACACGCTCTTGGTGGATTCGACCTCACCGAATGATTCCCCAGCCGTTACCGAAGCGCCGAGTTCCGGCAGGCTGACAAAAACAATGTCGCCCAGCGAATCTTGGGCAAAGTGCGTGATGCCAACACGGATATTGCCGTCTTCGGTGGTGGACAACCATTCGTGTTCGGCGGTGTAGGTCAGTTCTTCCGGAATCATTCCGCCAGCCTAGAGCCTTGCCCTGTCACCGTGTCTGACTTGTCGCCAGTTTGCATGCTCATGAGCTGACGGGCTTGAGCAAGGTAGAGCGCTGCTGCCCACAGATACAGCCCTGTCCCCCACAGCGCGAAGGCCCATCCGATCACTCGGCACACCAGTGCGAAAGTGCCGTCTCCAGC
>JBDHZU010000111.1:0-6628 GCA_039812085.1 Candidatus Nanopelagicales bacterium
GTATTCGCCGTTGACCGTGACCGGCTGGATGGTCCCGTCGAGAAGCTCGTAGACGAAGTCAACGAGGCATTGGCAGATCTGATTGCTGACGATCTTGTTCTGCGCGGTTGGTACGACGTTTCCGGTCTGCGCGCTGATGCCGATCTCATGCTGTGGTCACATGCGCCAAACTCCGATCTCCTGCAGCAGGCCTACCACCGGTTGCTTGCCACCAACCTTGGCCGTGCCCTGAAACCGGTGTGGTCGCAGATGGCGCTGCATCGTCCGGCTGAGTTCAACAAGTCGCACGTCCCGGCGTTCTTGGCCGACGAAGTTGTGCGTGATTACGTCTGCGTCTACCCGTTCATTCGTAGCTACGAGTGGTACCTGCTGGAGGACGACGAACGCCGTCAACTCTTGGCTGAACACGGAATGATGGCGCGCGGTTACCCCGATGTTCGAGCCAACACGGTGCCCGCCTTTGCACTGGGCGACTACGAATGGATCCTGGCATTCGAGGCAAATGACCTTGACCGAATCGTCGACCTCATGCGTCACTTACGAGGATCGCGTGCCCGTCTACACGTGCGCGAAGAAGTCCCCTTCTACACAGGTCGTCGTCGGGAACTCGGAGAGGTCGTCGCCGACATCGCCGGTCACTGACAACCTCGGACAGGAGTAGCTATGCCCTCCACCCCAGCCACGGATGGCCCACAGCGTCCAGACGGCAACGCATACGCCGTCGCCAAGGACGAGTCCGAATGGAAACAACAACTTGACCCGCAGGAATACCACGTCCTGCGCGAATCAGGGACTGAAGCGCCGTTCGTCGGTGAATACGTCGATACCCACCAGGTCGGCACCTATAGCTGCCGCGCATGTGGGCACGAGTTGTTCAGTTCAGATGCCAAGTTCGATTCCCATTGCGGCTGGCCGAGCTTTTTCACGCCGTTGGCTGCAGACAACGTGATTCTGCTGGATGACGATTCGTTGGGTGCTCACCGAGTAGAAGTCCGATGCGCGAACTGTGGTTCCCACCTCGGCCACGTATTCGAGGGCGAGGGATACGACACTCCCACCGACCAACGCTGGTGCATCAACTCGGTGTCACTCACCTTGCATTAGCGATTGACGAACGACTCGTTATCCGCCGCGTCCGTTGTGGGTGTATCCGGCTTGTCCGCATCAGAAATTGGCTCGAACTCCGGGGTTGGCTCGTTGCGCAACGCACGTAGCGGCAGCCACCACCAGCGCAGGTTTGCAGCGAAGCCGCCCTGGCGTTTGAGTGCCGCAATATCCGTATCGGCCAGTTGCCATGCGCGTGCCGTGCCGGATTGGTCAACCGTGTCTGGGCTGTAGAAGCCGTACTCGGAGATCATCGCCAACTCGGTCAACTCAGGCGTGCTCGCGTCGGTTGTGTCAGTTGCCGCCTGGTGCGGGCTCGTCGGAACGGGTGCCTTGAGATGCGCCCGAGCAGAGCGGTCCCACACCCATGCGCCAGCCGCTGACGGATACTCCCGACCAGACTCGCAGCGTTTACGCAAAGCCCGGCGACGACTAGCAACCCAGGCCAACCACAAGCCCGCTAAAACCGCGAGTCCACCCAGCAGCCATACGAAGGTGGGGATGCCTCCACCGCTATTGGTGTGGTCAGGTTTGTGCGTCGGTTTAGGCGTGGGCTTAACCGTTGGCTTCGGAGTAGGTGTGGGTTTGGGCTTAGGCGTCGGCTTCGCGTGATACGGAACCGGAACCGGTACTCCACGCGAGATGTCCTGCGGTCCCGGTGCGAACGGAACCCATCCCACATTCTTGAGTTTGACCTCTGGCCAGACGATCGCCTGCTCCGTGGAGACGCGCCCTCCAGCAGCATCAGGCAACGAGAATCCAGCCACCAGTCGGCTCTCAAAACCCTGACTACGTGCCATCAACGCGAACGCAGTAGCGAATTGCGCCTGGGTGCCTTTGTGGTTTTCCAACACCAGCTCAGCAATAGATTGCAGAGTGAAAGGGGACACCTGTGGTTCGGTTGTCCGCTCGCGATACGGCGAAGACGACAACGTATCTGCCAACCGTTGAAGACGGGTATAGCCGTCTGCGCCGGTACCCATCACGTCGGAAGCGAACACCCGTAGATCCATCGGGTAGTCAGCCGGTAGTTCCTTAGTGATGGAGTTTCGAGGCGATTTGGCTGCATTGGCACTTTCTAGTGGTGCAAGTGATTTCAGAGCCAAGATGCGGGAGGTCGCCGTGTAGGTAATGTTCGTCGCGTCGTCTGACGCAAGGATGATGTTTCCGAGTTCGTCGTACCGGGCCTGCTGCCCGACGATCTTTGTCGCTCGCAGTTGGGTGGGCATCCACGGCCCTTGAAAATTCGTCGTGGTGGAAACGTTGTAATCCACGGTGGCCGTGTATTTAGCATCCGGACCGGTATACGGAACCTGCCCATTCTTGGCATCCGAGTAGGTGCGTACGGCCTGCCAGGTCTGACCGTTGTAACGCTCCTGGATCGACCACCACATGGCTTTGACGAGGTTGTTGCCGGTGACGGTCATGAGGACGTCGTTGTCGTGGCGTTCGACGGTTTGCCAATTGTTGATCTGCTCGATCGGCCGCAGCTTGGTGTTGGGGCTGAGGTTGTCGTGCTGGTGCGGGTCGAACGGGGGTCGGATTTCTCCGATACCGGAGGCGTCCGCAAGAACGCTGCCACCGAGAGCGAGACCACACACGATCAGTGTGATCAACGTGGCCTGAATCGTGCGACCCGTTGTCGGTCCCTTGATTGGCTCTGCAAATTCGACACCATCGGTGATCTGTCCAGATTTCGAGCCCGTCGGCACCATTGCCCACGCGCCCAGACACGCAATGGTGAACGCCAGTCCGGACGTCATGGGTGAGTGCAACGACCCCTGGCTGAGAGCCGTCGCCCCGAGGAACAATGCGAATGCGGGTAACACCATCAAGCCTGGCGCTGCCGTACATGCCACGAGACAAGCAACGACCATGGCATAACCGGTGAAGATGATTGCGGCAGAAATCGTCTGTGAGTTCACCGGTGCCGGCACGGGTGAACGCAGCAGAGTTCCCAGGCCATTGATCGTGCCGTCGATAACGGCAGTGGGAGTGATCGAACCATCTGTGTCTGGCATGGTCACGGCTGCAAAGAGCAGAGCCGAGGCAAAAGTGGCGGCCAACGCGACTAGTGCGCCCAGGCCACGTGCGATGCGTTTACCGCCAGCGGTCCCAATGCGGAAGGCAACTGCCACCATGATGGCGGCCGGAATAATCCGGAACAGAGTAGGAGCGGCACCGAACAGTCGCCACCAGGCACTAGCCGCCGCGACCACGACCATGGCGGCCGCAATCGTGCGATGAGTGATGTCTCGTCTGGTCATCGAGTCGCCCCCGCAGTGGGGGTACTCGCGGCAGTATCTGCACCCTGAGCAGTTGATGAGGGAGCCTCGACCACAGGTAACAGTTCGACGAAACCTTCGGTATCAGGGGCCTCGAACAAGACGAGTCCTCGTCGTCGGGTTGTCGTCGGTCGACCCGGTTCACCTACGCGGAAGACGGTTGCCTCACCGATCAAGCTTCGGATCGAGGTCAGCGTCGGTAAAAAGGCATTGCCTGTGCCAGTGACAGCAACCAGAGCAGTCGCACGCTGCTTCACGATCTGCCCACGCAACTGTCCAGCAGAAATCGGTGAACTCTCGTGATCAACCAACGCGAACGTATCGAGCAGGTTGGCAAAGTCGGCGCGGCGAGAAATCTCCATCGTCGCCTGGTTGCGGCCAGCGCTCACAATGACTTCGATGCCGTGATCGATGATGGCCTCGGCAACTGAGACTGTCGTGTCTACTGCTTGTTCGAACGCTTCGGCACTGACGTAAGCGCCTGCATCACAGTCCAAGAACAACAGCAGGCGCGGCTGTGGAGCATCCACCATCTGCTTGATCATCAAAGTGCCAGTTTTGGCACTGGATGGCCAGTGGACTTTGCGCAACTCGTCACCTTTGACGTATTCACGCAAGGTGTGAAAGCGATCCGATCCGGCTGCCACATCGGCTGCGCTGGCATCACGGCCAAGGCGGTTGACGATGTCTGGTGCTGCCATCGTCAACACACGAGGGAACACCAGCAGTTCCTTCGTTCCGCCGACATCGCGGGTGCGCTGGAACATTCCCCACGGGTCACGACGTGTCAGTCGGGCGGGGCCAATCGTCAGCACACCTCGACGAGAGGTAACGAACCGGTAGCTGGCATCACTGGGTTGTCCAGGTGGAGCCAACGGGATCGTCACGTCCACCGTGAGATGCCCGATGTGGTCAGTGGCCTCCACCGGCTGCGCGGGCAAAGGACTGCGGTTGCGTCGACCCAAGGTGACTGTTGCGACTTCGCCACGAGTGACCTGAAGCGGGGTGACATCGCGTTTCAACGTTGCACCTGGCGGTCTCAGAATGAACAGCACCGCCACGAACAACACCAAGAAGGTGGCGCAGCCAATCAGTACGACCACGGGGTAGCCGGTCAGGTAGCCCATCAGGACGGCAAATGCGCTGAAAGCCACGGTTCCGATCGCTCGTTTGGTCACAGCGGAGAACCCCCAACGTTTGTTGGGAGTCTTTGAGGCTGTGTCGTGAGCGGACATGAGTTGCTGTGCGGTCAACCTTGCGGAATGGGAACAGTGCCTGCGGCGTTGCGCAATAACTCAAAACCGCTGACACCATCGGCTAACGATTCTGGTGACAACACCAGTCGGTGCGTCAACACCGAGGTAGTGAGTGCGACGACATCGTCGGGCACCACGTAATGGCGACCCTGTGAAGCCGCCCAAACGCGAGCAGCAGAGATGAGGCCGAGTCCACCGCGCGGACTGGCACCGAGGCGAATCCCCGGATGATTTCGGGTGGCTTCCGTGACGGCAACGACGTAGCTGAAAAGCGCATCAGCGACGTGTACTCGTTGTGCCGAGCGGATAAGTTCCAGCACTTCGCCAGGGCCGCAGACCGGAGTCACGTCATCAATCTTCCGACCGATGTGCGCGTTCTTCAGAATGTTTTCTTCCGCAGTTCGATCCGGGTAGCCAACACTGATGCGCATCAGAAAGCGGTCCAACTGGGCTTCTGGCAGGGGGAAAGTTCCGTCCATATCGACGGGGTTCTGGGTCGCGATCACCAGGAAGGGTCGGGGGACTTCGCGGGTATTGCCATCGACCGTGACGGTTCGTTCCGCCATCACTTCCAGCAACGCACTCTGCGTCTTGGGAGAGGCACGGTTGATCTCATCCGCAAGCACGATGTTGGAGAAGATTGGTCCCGGGTGGAACTCGAACTCGCCGGAATGCTGGTGGTAGATGGTCACGCCGGTCACGTCGGACGGCAGCAGGTCCGGGGTGAACTGAATACGAGAGTTGGTCAGCCCCAAGGTGCTCGACAGGGTTCGGGCCAGGGAGGTCTTTCCCAGCCCGGGAACGTCCTCCAGCAGAAGGTGCCCTTCGGCCAACATGGCAGTGAGGGCCAACCGGACGACGGCATCCTTACCTTGGATGAATGTCTCGACGTTGCTCACGATCGCGTCGAAGCGTCGCTGGAAGTCCTGCGCTTGTTCAGCGGTCAGCGTGGTTCGGGAATCCGGACTCATCGGCTTGTTGCCAGCCTTCCTGTGCAGCCAGGCCGGTGAAGATCGACTCCACCGTCGTTTGCGAATGGTGCTGCGTAGTTCCCACGAGGTTTTCGAAGCGAATGCGCAGCGTGCAACACCCTATGCTCGCTAAGTGGCTCGCACGGGTAATGCCATAAAGATCGAGGTAGATGGCGTCGAGGTGCGCGTATCTAACCCAGACAAACCCATGTTTGAGGGAATGTCTGTGACCAAGCGGGATCTGGTGCAGTACTACCTGTCAGTCGGTCCTGGGATTCTGCGCGCGTTGTTCAACCGACCCACCACGTTGGAACGATGGGTAGATGGCTGGAGCCCGGACATTGCCACGCCGGATCGTTACAAGAAGCCGGAAAGTGCCTTCTTCCAGAAGCGAGTTCCTCGGGGTGCCCCCGAGTGGGTGCGAACCTCGCGGATCGAGTTTCCATCTGGGCGTCATGCCGATGAGGTCGCCCCGGATCACCTGGCGGTGGTGGCGTGGGCAGCAAATCTGGGCACCTTGACGTTCCACCCCTGGGCGGTTCGGGCGACAGACGTGGACCATCCCGACGAGCTACGAATCGACTTGGATCCACAGCCGGGAACTGATTTCTCTGATGCTGTTCAAGTAGCGCATGCCCTGCACGAACTACTGGCCGAACACGGGATCACGGGATTCCCCAAAACCAGCGGTGGTCGAGGCGTCCATGTCTATGTGCGTATCGAGCCACGGTGGGACTTCATCGACGTTCGTCACGCGGCCATTGGTGTGGGTCGCGCGCTAGAGGCACGACTCCCTGGGCTGGTCACCACGAAGTGGTGGAAAGAAGAACGCGGTCAAACCGTATTTGTGGACTACAACCAGAACGCCCGTGACCGAACAATCGCGTCCGCCTATTCAGTGCGACCACGCCCAGGAGCTCCGGTATCGGCACCCGTGACCTGGGACGAACTGGGCAGCATCGCACCGGAACAGTTCACCATCGAGACGATGAGTGAGCGCTTTGCCGATGTG
>JBDHZU010000112.1:0-6610 GCA_039812085.1 Candidatus Nanopelagicales bacterium
CGGTTTGGGAGTTGAGTAACCCGCAGATTTCTCAAAGACTCAACGGGATTGTCACGATCTCGCTGAGTGAGATCGTCGCCGTTTCTGAGCTAACGGGAGTGCCCGTTGAGCAACTGATTCCGAAGCTCCCCGAGTTGGACTCGAACCAACAACCTGCCGATTAACAGTCGGCTGCTCTGCCAATTGAGCTATCGGGGAATGAGCGGACCCACTCTAGCGAACTATTCGCCTCACGATCCGACCAGGACCGACCAAGCGAGCAAAGGAGTCAGCAGGGCACAAGAAACTAGTTACTGAGGTTCACGGTTTCCCGGTGATACACCGGGTCTTGCGCCTCGCCTACCAGGAAGTGAGCAACATCCAAGCGAGAGATCGCCTTCATTTTCTGCCCCTTGGAAAAGTCCGTGATCTCCCGGTACGCGCCACGGGCAGCCCCGTTGGTCAGCCGAGCGGGTCGGACCAATACCCAGTCGAGATCACTGGCTTGCACGATCGCTTCTTGTCGATCCTTGTCGAGGTATACCTGCTTGAGCAAAGTCGGCAGAATCAAGCGGTCATAGAAGAATCCACCATGCCCGCGACTATCTCCGGCACCCATTCCGGTAATACAGATGAACCGTTTAGTGCCTGCTGCCTGCATCGCATCCACCAGGTTCTGTGTCCCGGTAGACAACAAGTCTTGGGGTTCACGCGACGGCTTGGAACCCAAAATCGAGACCACCACGTCGATTCCGTCCAGCGCAGCATCCAGCGAATCTCGATTGCGAACATCCCCAGCAACGATGTCGTGGTGACCCACAAATTCATTCAACACGTCTGGTCGCCGAGCCAGCGCTCGCACGGGAAAGTCACTGCTCGCTGCCGCTTTGAGAAGTGCAAAACCAGTTGCACCAGTAGATCCGATAACCAGAGCTTTCACTTGATGATCACGACCGTCACGCACTCGTCTAGTCTTGCCCAAGCGGTATACATTCACAACCAGGCACTTTCAAGTAACCGACAACATCGCGTACCAGCGGACTCGCCAAGTAAAGCAGGAGAAATAGCTGTGGACCCCGAAGTCGAAAAGGTCGAAGCAACCATGCGCCTGATCGGTGCGACCTGGATCCCGGCCATCATGTTCGTGCTCATCAACCAGGGCACAAGCCGGTTCTCTGAAATCAAACGAGCGATTCCCGATGTCTCCCAGCGGATGCTCACTAAGCAGCTACGCGATTTGGAAGCAGCGGGTTTGGTTCATCGCGAGTATCACCAAACCATCCCACCGAAGGTCGAATACTCCGCCACCGCAGAGGGCCAGAGCCTGAAGCCGATCTACGTTGCCATTTGTGCATGGGCTGCCGAACATCCGGCCGCTCGACGCTAAATCCCGGCAGATTCGCGCAAGCTGACCAAGCGTGCATCGGCAAGTTCCCGTAGCCGCTCATCACGTGGATCTAGCTCAGCGTCGAAGATGACGTTCCAGGTGATGACGTCACCATCGGTTCGTCGAGCGACGAAAGTCGCGCCCTTGTCACCGACCAGGTCCTCGTGGGTCTGCAGAACGATCGTTGCGTTGACTCGCTCATAGACCACGTCTGGAATTAATCCCGGTTGACTAAAAGTCAGGGTCACTCGACGTGGGACTTCTTTACCGCGAGGTGTGGCAGTGATTTCTAGAACAGGGTCGTCCCATTGGCCTTTGAGGATCAACTCGTACGGCATCCGAAGCTGCGCACTGGGGATATAGAGCGCGACATCAGAAGCGACAGCTACCGGCGTACTGCCATCCGTTTCTTCACTAAGCAGTCCCCAAGCCAGTACCCGCTCCCCCGAAAGCAATAGCTCCTTTGGTTCAAACGGCAACGCTGACCGCCGGAACAGGCCCATCAGGAAACGCCTACGTCAACGCCGCCCAGGTCAGCCTCGCCCAGAGCCCGGTCCCGCAAACTGCGCCGATACTGTTCGAGCGCCGTCAGATCTGCGAACAAACTGTTGTAGGTATCGGCATCCGTCGTGGGATTAGTTCGCTGCAAACGACCCTTCAATTCCACTGTTCGACGAGTGGCGTCTAGCTCTAGTAGGCGAGCAAGCACAGCTTGGGCATAGTCACGCAGCCGCTCATCGTCGTCGGCTGTTGCCGTGGTGTGCAACGGATCGACAGTGCACTCACGCAAATAGGACCGCACTTCGTCATCTGCCGCCTTGTCCAGCACAGCCGAGACCCACTGCGACCCAGAGGTCGCCGACTCAGGCATCCCCGCGTCGACAATCGCTTGGTGGGCGGCCTGATGCATCGGCTCCAAATACGCCATTGATTCGACCGCGGAATACCAAGAAGCACAGTGATGCGGAATCTGCATCGCGCATTTCAGTGCCTCCCGTTCAGCCACGCTGGAGGTCCGCGACAGGTCCGGGACTGGGCGATTGCGACGAACCGGCTCTGCCTGCGTCGCCTGTGGCACAGACGGTTGTGACGAGGAAGCCGCTTTGCCGCCCGAGCGTTGCGCAGCATCCACCGCATCGGCAGCGACTTGGGTTTCCACACCGAGCCATCCAGCCAACTGTCGGATGTATTCCGGTCGGAGAGCCTTGTCCTTGATGCCAGCGACCACCGGGGCCGCAGCGCGAAGCCCTGCGACCCGACCCTCGGCGGTATTCAGGTCGTACTCAGCCAGCGTGGCAGTGATTGCGAACTCAAACAGCGGGACTCGTCGTGCGACAAGTTCACGCACTGCCTCGTCGCCACCGCTCATTCGCAGTTCACATGGGTCCTGACCGGACGGTTCAATCGCGACGAACGTTTGCGCCACGAACTGCTGATCGGAACCGAACGCCTTCAGCGCCGCACGCTTACCTGCCTCATCACCATCGAAGGTGAAAATTACTTGCCCGCGGTATTCGTCCTGGTCCATCAACAGGCGTCGCAAAATCTTGATGTGATCGGCACCGAAAGCTGTTCCACACGTGGCAACAGCAGTAGTCACTCCCGCCAGATGCGCCGCCATCACATCGGTATAACCCTCCACGATGACTGCTTCTTGTCGTTTACTGATGTCACGACGGGCAAGGTCGATGCCGTAAAGAACCTGCGACTTCCGGTAAATCGGAGTCTCTGGCGTATTCAGGTACTTCGGACCATCGTCGTCCTCGCGCAGACGACGGGCACCGAAGCCGATCACCGACCCTGATAGATCACAGATCGGCCACACCAGACGGCCACGGAATCTGTCGTAGGGCCGCTGTTTGCCCCTGGCAGCCAAACCACCGGTCACTAGTTCGTCGTCGGTAAATCCTTTGCGACGCAAGTGCGTGGTGAGCGCATCCCACGAGTTCGGCGCATAGCCCACTCGGAAGTGCGCGATGGCCTCGGCCTCAAAGCCACGTTCGGCCAGGAATGTTCGTCCGAGGGTGGCGCCTTCTTCCGCGCTCGTTGCTAGTTGTTCAACGAAAAATTCGGCTGCTGCCTTATGCGCTTCGACAAGTCGAGTGCGCTGACCTTTCTGCCGGTCCGGCGCGCTGGACCCTTCTTCATAATGCAACGTGATGTTGCTGCGGGCAGCTAGCTTCTCGACTGCTTCGGCAAAGGACAGGTGATCGACCTTGCGAACGAAATCGATGACATCGCCGCCCTCTTGGCAGCCGAAGCAGTGATAGAAACCCTTGCTCGGCGTCACGTGAAAGCTAGGCGAACGCTCGTCGTGGAACGGACACAATCCCTTGAGCGACCCGCCTCCGGCTCGCGTCAAAGTGACAACTTCACCTACGACCTCGTCAATGCGGGCAGCCTCGCGGACAGCGACAACATCTGTGTCTTTGATCCGCGGCATGACCTGATCCTAAGTGCGAGAGGATGATCGGCGTGGCAATCGATGTGAATGCGCTGCGAATCGACACTCCGGCAGCCAATGACTGGGCTTTTCTGGACAACGCGGGGGCGTCCTTAAGCCCTACGCCCGTCAACCAGGTCGTCCGCGAACATCTGGAGCGCGAACAACAGCTTGGTGGCTATCTCGCGGCCTACCAACAAGCTGATGCCGTCGCTGATGTTCGACGTGCCATCGGAGAGTTGGTGGGAGCCTCATCGGCCAATGTGGCCTTGAGTAGCTCGGCCACCAGCGCCTGGTCTCGATTCTTTTCCAGCGTGACGTTGCGCCCTGGGGATCGGGTGGTGACCACTCGCGCTGAGTACGCCAGCAACATCCTGCCGTTGTTGCGTGCCCGTGCCGAGATAGGTATCGAAGTCGTGGTTATCCCGGATGGTGACGACGGGGCTCCGGATGTGCAGGCATGCACACAGTTACTCGATGAACGAGTCGTGTTCGTCTCGGTGTGCCATGCCCCTAGCCAAAATGGGCTGCTGGCTGATGCCGCCGGAATCGGTCATGCCGTTCGTGAGCTTTGCCCCGCTGCTTGGTACGTCGTGGACGCCTGCCAATCCGTTGGGCAGATTCCGGTCAACATGGACGACCTGAACGCCGATGCTGTGACCGCCACCGGCCGTAAGTACCTGCGTGGCCCACGCGGAACAGGGTTCCTCGCCCTGTCTGACCGAGCGCTCGAACTCGATCCGTTTCCTATCGACATGAACGGCTTCGATTGGCTGCCCGACGACACAATTGTTCGTCATCCTGATGCCAGTCGATTCGAATCGTTCGAAACGTCCATCGCAGGCGTGTTGGGTTTGGGAACTGCTATTCGCTATGCCATGGACTGCGGGATCGACAATCTGCGCGATCGAATCAACGAGCTGGCTGGCTCACTACGTCAATCTCTCGCCGATCTGGAGGGAATCCACGTTCTCGATCGCGGCTCACAGCGTTCGGGCATCGTGGTCTTCTCGGCCACAAGCTCATTGACCGGACCGGAACTGGTGAATTGGTTACGCACCGAGCACGGCGTCATTTGCCTGCCCGTCAATCAAGGGGCAAATCCGATTGATTGGGTTGCCTACGACTCTGACTGTGTTCTGCGCGCTTCGGTTCACGCCTACAACAACGACGATGACGCCGGGCGACTCATTGAGGCCCTAGAAGCACGGCCACGCTCGTGAAGTTCAGCAATAGGTGTCATGCCAACGACTGACTGATCCATCAGTCAGACAAGCGATCTGGTCTATTACCACTCGACGTCGCTCGGCATCGTTCGCTGCTTGATCCCATAGCTCGGCGAAGATGACATCAAGGGATTCCGGCGCTCGCATGGTGACGGCATGGACAAGGTCAGCCAATCCCTCTCGTTGGCGCCGGTACTCGACTTCGGCGTTTTCGCGTTGGAAGACGAACAGGTTGGACAGCGCCTTAAGCACCGAGACCTCGTGCCGTTTGTCTGCCTCAATAGTGAGGTCGCCGTCGAATCGGGTCAGGGGCGCATCTCCGTGGATGGCGCGCGTTGCGTCATAGGCCGATCGAACAAACCGACCAATGAGATAACTCGTCATTGCCTTAAGCGAGCGCAGACCGGCTGCCGTCTGGTCAAACTCGTCCGACCAGACCGGCAAAGTGATGATGCGATCTAGTGCAGCGGATAGTTCTTCGATGGAGGTTTCTGGTTCGTACCAATCCTTCGCAAGCTCACACACGGCAGCACGTTCAGCCGGTGAATGCACGACACGAAGGTCAAGGTGTCCGGCATGTACGCCGTCTTCCACATCGTGCACGGAATACGCCACGTCATCTGACCAGTCCATTACCTGCGCTTCGATGCAGCGACGACCTTCGACAGCGCCTTGCCGGACCCAGTCGAAGATGGGTCGATCATCCGCGTAGGTATTGAACTTGGGTGTTCCTGAGCGCCGAGGCCACGGGTATTTGATGACTCCGTCCAAACTGGCCCGAGTCAGGTTCAAACCAACCGACTGTCCATCCGAATCAACCGCCTTGGTTTCCAGCCTGGTCAACAATCGGAAGCTCTGCGCATTGCCCTCGAAGCCACCGATGTCTGCGCACAACTCATCCAGCGCTTGTTCCCCGTTGTGACCGAAAGGCGGATGACCCAAGTCGTGCGCCAGTGCGGCGGTATCGGCCAAATCCGGATCAGTTCCCAGCGCACTGCCCAGTTCTCGGGCGATTTGGGCGACCTCCAACGTGTGCGTCAATCGAGTGCGCAGAAAGTCTGACTCCCCCGCCCGCACAACTTGGGTTTTCTGTGCGAGTCGACGCAGCCCAGCAGAATGAAGCACTCGGGCACGATCTCGACCAAACGGCGTTCGACCCGTGCGGGATGTCGGTTCATCGACGTAGCGCTGCTCATCGACATCGGAGTAGTGGGAGGACGACACCTACGGATTCACCACGCGCTTCACCGACCACTGATCAAACAGTTCGAACACGAGGTATCCCGCTGTCTCCCGCAACGTGTATTGCTGCGTGATGGCGGTGCCGTCACCGGCAACTGTTGGGTTGGTCGAGACATCGAGCCCCAGCCGAGTGGCGATGGCTTTGCTACGAGCCATATGAACCGGGTCGGAAACTAACGTGATGGAGGTCCAGCCTTCGCGCTCGGCAAGCGCAGCGACATCCTGCATGCTGTCTAACGTATTGCTGCCTGCCTTGATCGCGGTGACCTTGGACGAATCAACACCCTGCTCAATCAGCCACTGTCGTCCTGCACCGGCTTCGGTATAACGATC
>JBDHZU010000113.1:0-6549 GCA_039812085.1 Candidatus Nanopelagicales bacterium
GGATCAGATCCAGGTGGGGAACCACATGCGCAGCATCCAGTCGCTGTAGTTAATGGGCTGCCCGGTCCAAACTGGGAAGAACCACCAACTGATTGCGACGACTAGCACGAGGAAAGCTCCTGCAACCAGTCCGCCGTTGACTCGTCGGGCGTGTGCTGCCTCGTCGTTGGGGGCAGGGGTTGGGCCGATGATCGTGCCAAGGCTGAGAGCTAAAGCGGCGATCAAGAACGGCGTAAAGACGATGGCGTAGAACGTGAAAATTGTGCGTTCTTGGAAGAACAGCCACGGCAACCAGCCAGCGAGGAAACCGCACAGCACTGCGCCAGAGCGCCAGTCTCTGCGGGCGGCCCAACGCCATGCTTGGTGGAACAACGCCAGCGTGCCCGCCCACCAAATCAACGGATTGCCAAGCCCGAGGACTTCCTGCGCACAGTTGGAACTACTGCAGACGCCCTTCGGGGACTCGTAATAGAACGACGTCGGTCGGGTCATTAACGGCCAGCCCCACGGATTCGATTGATACGAGTGTGGAGTGGTCAGGCCGACATTGAAGTTCCACGCCTCGACATGGAAATGCCACAACGACACCAGCGCCGCCCAGGCTCCAGACAGGCCCTCGTTTTCTGCCGCCCACTGGCGATCCCAGCCGTTGCTACTGAGGAACCATCCCGACCACGTCAGTAGGTAGACGCAAACGGCAACCACCACGATTGAGACGAACGCGGGCAACGCGTCACGAACCAGCGCGGTTCGCCACGGTGTTGTGCTGCCAGCCGTTCGCCGCATGCCGACATCCCAAAGCGCGGTCAACAGTCCGAACGCCGCAATGAAGTAAATGCCGCTCCACTTCACGCCACAGGCCAAGCCGAGCGAAACCCCTGCAGCGACTCGCCACCAACGAATCCCCAGCCATTGGTTTGCGGCTGCTGGATTGATCGAGAAGCCATCGCCCAGGCGGTCTGCCAGTCGTCGTCGGGCTTGGTCTCGATCAAGCAGCAGGAACCCGAAGGCGGACAGGGCGAAGAACATGAGTGAGCCGTCCAGCAGGGCGGTCCGACTCATCACGATTGCGAGTCCGTCCAACGCCAGCAGGAGTCCGGCAATGCTGCCAATCAGATTCGATCGAGTCAGGCGACGAACGATGCGCGCCAGAATCAGCACGCTCGCAATCCCAAGAATGGCGACGGCGATCCGCCAACCGAACGGTGTGACCCCAAAGAAGTGTTCCCCACTGGCAATGACCCATTTGCCTATTGGTGGGTGGACCACGAACGACGGTTCGCCGGTATACAGATGCGCTAGTGACTGTGGATCCCCCGTGGAGTCCAGGATCTGTTGATCGGCGCCCTTGATTGATTGCTGTTCATGGCCAAACAACAGCAGGCTCAGCGCATCTTTCATGTAGTACGTCTCGTCGAAGACGACCGCACGTGGATTGCCCAAACCAGGGATACGTAACGCCGCCGCCGCCAGCATCGCCAGCACCGGACCTAACCACCCGCGCCACCCGCCCGCGGGCATGTCCGGAACCAGCCGAGACCGTCGGAGCTGGACCACATCGACTGCCTCAGGCGACTGTTGTCGCTCGGCAATCAGACTTGGTGCGCTCACCGGCGCAATGCTAGGGGTTTCCGCCGTGCTGCTGGCGCTGCTCAGCAGATTCGGTAGTTGGTGTGCCACTGTGAATGGGTGTCGAGTTCAGGTCGAATTGTGCTGGCGGCAACCCCGCTGGGCAATCCGCAAGACGCCAGCGCTCACTTGTGTCAGTTACTCACGATGGCGGATGTCATCGCTGCCGAAGACACTCGTCGCACCCAACGTCTAGCTCGTGATCTGAACATCACCACCACAGGGCGATTCGTCTCCTTCTATGAAGCAGTCGAAGCTGAACGAATCGACGGGCTGCTCACTGCTGCCCAGGATGGTCAACTCGTCCTCGTCGTGACCGATGCCGGAATGCCAGCGGTGAGCGATCCGGGCTTCCGACTCGTCGAACAAGCTCGGGAACGAGGCATCCCGCTCACGGTTGCTCCTGGCCCATCCGCTGTGACCACGGCACTCGTCTTGTCCGGCCTACCGACGGACCGCTTCACCTTTGAAGGATTCCTTCCACGTAAAGCCGGAGCGCGGGATCGTGTATTGACAGAACTGGCGACTCAGCGACGAACGATGGTCTTCTTCGAATCCCCTCGACGTACCGCCGACACTGTCGCAGCAATGGCCGCGGCTTTCGGTAGTGAACGGCCAGCTGCGTTGTGTCGGGAGCTCACCAAGACCTACGAAGAAGTCGTCACCGGGACTCTCGCGGACCTTCAACAGCGAGTGTCGGCTGAAGTGTTGGGTGAGGTCACCATCGTGGTGGGTGGTGCGGATGAGCCACCAGTCATGGATCTTGATGAGGCCGTCGCGGAGGTACACGCAAAGGTGGAAGCCGGGCTGGATCGCAAGCAGGCATTGGCGGAAGTCGTTGCTACGTCAGGGATTCGACGCCGAGAGCTATACAACGCCTTTGAGCAAAGTCGCCGAAACCCTGAATCCAGGACCTAAGTCATCAGTCTCGTGGGGCCACTTCTCCCTTTGTAAGGCGTAGGTTAGGCTTGCCTAATCAGACAGTTTCTGGCGCTCCCAGCGCCTTCTCGACAGGTGAGGTAGATGAAGAAGGGTCTTGTGCTGCTTGCAGCAGCTTCCGGGATGGTCCTCGCAGGATGCACATCGCAATCTGCTGACGGAACGATCTCCGTGGAAAGCAGTAACGATGCATGCAAGTTGTCGGCCACCAGCGCACCTGCTGGAAACGTCACCTTCTCTGTGAAGAACACCGGCTCACAGGTCACTGAGTTCTACATCCTCGCTTCTGACGGTCTTCAGGTTGTGAGCGAAGTTGAGAACATCGGCCCAGGAATCACCCGCGAACTAGTCACGCAGTTGACCCAGGGTGATTACTTCAGCTCCTGCAAGCCAGGGATGAAGGGCGATGGCATCCGTGCTCCCTTCAAGGTGACTGCCTCCACGGCGAGCCCATCGGTGAACGCCGACACGGCCAAGCTGCTGCAGCAAGCCACCGCGAACTACGTGGCTTACGTCCAAGACCAGAGCCAGCAGTTGCTCGTCCAGACTGAGAAGTTCGCCACCGCATTCGCGGCTGGTGATACGGCCCAAGCCAAGGCGCTGTACGCACAAACCCGCATGCATTACGAACGGATCGAACCAGTTGCTGAATCCTTCGGCGATCTCGATCCCAAGTTGGATCTTCGTGAGACTGACCTGGAAAAGGGTCAAGTGTGGACCGGCTGGCACCGTGCCGAGAAGGATCTGTGGCCACCGGCTGGTTACACGCCAATGACTCAGGCGCAGCGCCAACAGCTGGCCGACGAATTGGTCGCAGATACCAAGCAGCTCAACACCAAGGTCCAAAACCTGACGCTGACTCCTGCACAGCTGGCTAATGGCGCTAAGGGTCTGCTTGACGAGGTAGCGACCAGCAAGGTCACGGGTGAAGAAGAGAAGTGGTCACACACTGACCTCTACGACTTCCAGGCCAACGTGGAAGGTGCGCGGATCGCATTCCGAGTACTAGAACCAGTCGTTCAGCAGAAGAACCCGCAACTTGCCACGCAGATCAACGAGAAGTTCGCTTCTCTGCAGACCCTGCTGGACAAGTACAAGACGCAAGATGGTGGTTACGTGACGTACGACCAGCTCACCCCGGAGCAGGTCAAGGAGCTGTCGGCCGCGGTCGATGCGCTCAGCGAGCCGCTGTCGAAGCTGACCACCACGGTGGTTAATTGACCCGCGAATTTTCTCGACGACAAGTCCTCGGCGCTGCTGGAGCTGGTGCAGCCGCCGGGGCACTTGTCGTTGGCGGACCCGCCATCGCGGCAACAGCGACATCGGCGAATGCTGCCACTGGTGATGACCAGTACCCATTCCATGGCGAACACCAAGCGGGGATCGTCACGCCTGCTCAGGACCGTTTGCACTTTGCCTCGTTCGATCTGACCTCGAAGTCCAAGGCGGATTTGGTCGCCATGCTGACGGCCTGGACTCGTGCGGCCGAGCGGATGACTCAAGGCCAGGATGCAGGAACCTACGGAGCAGTTAACGGTCCATACGACGCACCCCCGGAAGACACCGGAGAAGCGATCGGCCTGCCTGCTTCTGGTCTCACCCTGACCTTCGGATTTGGCCCGTCACTGTTCAGCGCGCATCCGTCGCTTGGGTTGTCCGCTAAGCGTCCCGCAGCATTGGTCGACCTGCCGAAGTTTGCTGGCGACAATCTTGATCCCGCCACGACCGGTGGCGACTTGTGTGTTCAGGCATGTGCGCAAGACCCACAAGTCGCAGTCCACGCCATCCGAAATCTTGCCCGGATCGGATTCGGTACGGCTGCTGTTCGCTGGTCCCAGTTGGGATTCGGTCGAACCTCTAGTACGTCCACCGCGCAAGCCACTCCGCGCAACCTGTTCGGATTCAAGGACGGCACCGCCAACCTCAAAGCTGAGGACACATCTGCCGTCGATCAGCATGTATGGGTCCAGCCCGGTGACGGCTCCGACTGGATGACGAACGGTTCGTACTTGATTGCCCGACGGATTCGGATGAACATCGAAACCTGGGACCGTGGTTCATTACACGAACAGGAAGACATCATCGGCCGCACTAAGGCCACCGGTTCTCCGCTATCGGGTGGGGAAGAATTCACCAACCCCGACTTCTCGATGAAGGGTGCAACCGGACCGATCATCCCGGTTGATTCCCATGTCAGCGTTGTACATCCCGATCACAACAACGGCGCTCAACTGCTGCGCCGTGGCTACAACTTCGTGGACGGTTCGGACAAGCTGGGACGCCTGGATGCAGGCCTGTTCTTCCTGGCTTACGTCCGCGATCCGCGCAATTCGTTCATCCCGATGCAGGCAAAGATGGCTAAAGAGGACGCAATGATGGAGTACTTGCAGCCTGTTGGCTCCGGGATTTGGGCCGTTCCGCCAGGGGTGAAGGACGACCGCGAGTTCATCGGTTCCGGTCTGTTCGCTTAGTTCAGATCTGCTCGCGTCGAATCAGCGAGCATCGTTGATGTCATCGCTCCGTAGGATGGAATGCATGTCGGAGACCAAAACCTTCTATGTGACAACTCCGATCTATTACGTCAACGATGCCCCTCACATCGGTCACGCGTACACAACAGTGGCCGGTGACGTATTGACGCGGTGGATCAGGCAACGTGGTCAGTCAGCATGGTTCCTGACGGGTTCCGACGAACATGGCACCAAGGTGCAGCGCACCGCAGAAGCCAACGGAATGTCCCCCCAAGACTGGTGCGACAAGCTGGTCGAAGAGTCGTGGAAGCCAGTCCTGAAGACCATCAATGCGGCGAACGACGACTTCATCCGCACCACGAGTGAACGTCACATTCATGGAGTCGAAGTCTTTTGGCAACAGCTCAAAGATGCTGACGCGGTCTACAAATCCGATTTCAACGGCCCCTACTGCGTGGGCTGCGAAGAGTTCAAACTTCCCGGTGACTTGCTGGATGGAACGGGCGAGTACGAGGGGCAGAAAGTGTGCCCGATTCACGGCAAACCGGTGGAGCAGTTATCAGAAGCGAACTGGTTCTTCCGGCTCTCCGATTACGCCGAACGCCTACTGGAGCATTACGAACAGAACCCGCAGGCGCTTCGTCCGCAAAGCGCCTACAACGAGGTGGTCTCGTTCATCCGACAAGGACTTAATGACACATCCATGTCCCGGGCAACCTCCAGCGTCTCGTGGGGTGTGCCCTTGCCGTGGGACGACACCCAAGTCGTCTATGTCTGGTACGAAGCCTTGCTGAACTACCTGACCGCGATCGGGTACGGAAGCGCGCCTGGTTCTCCTGAACTCGAGAAGTTCGAGCAGACCTGGCCGGCAAACGTTCATCTCGTCGGTAAGGACATCTTGCGATTCCACGCCGTCTTCTGGCCCGCCATGTTGATGGCAGCAGACCTGCCACTTCCCAAGCAAGTATTCGCCCACGGCTGGCTGTTGGTCGGCGGCGAGAAGATGAGTAAGTCGAAGCTGACCGGGATTAGCCCGGAGTCGATCGTCGATCACTTTGGGTCCGACGTCTTCCGCTACTACTTCATGCGAGCCATCACTTTTGGTTCGGACGGTTCCTTCTCCTGGGAGGACATGTCTGCCCGCTACACCGCCGAACTCGCGAACGGTTTGGGCAACCTCGCATCCCGAGCGACCGCGATGGTGACCAAATATTGCGAAGGCGTCGTGCCAGCACCTGGTGACTACTCCAATGCCGACCTCGCGCTGCAAGATCAGATGCTCGCGGCCGCTGAGGTGGCCGATGCTGCTATCGATTCGCTCGATTTCTCTGGTGCCATTGCGGCTATGAAGGGATTCGTGGACGCGGTCAACCTGTATGTCACCGAACAGGAACCCTGGAAGGTTGCCAAGGACCCGGAACAGACTGAACGCTTACACACGATCCTCTACACAATGTGTGAAGCCCTGCGAGGAGTCGCTGTTCTTTACGCGCCAGTCATGCCGATCAGC
>JBDHZU010000114.1:0-6497 GCA_039812085.1 Candidatus Nanopelagicales bacterium
TTCTCGATCCACGAGTAAGCGAACGGTCCAATACGATGCGTTGTCCATCGTGACTGGCCTGGGGTTACTAACGGCTGATGATCCGCCCTGGCGAGAACGTCGGACGACGGTGCAACCGGCTTTCCATGCTGAGGCGATTGCGACGACAGTGGCGCACACGCGTGCAGCGGCCGACCGCCTGATCGAACAGTGGTCGACGGGGCCTGGTGTGGTTGATGTGCAGGACTCGATGATGCAGTTGTCACTGGAAGTGGTGGCTTCCTCTCTATTCGGAACGTCGTGGCAGAAACAGGCACCTGGTCTGACCCAAGCCACCATGACCGCGTTGGACGAGGTGGTAGCCCGCGCCCGTAATCCACTCTCACCGCCAACTTCCTGGCCGACGATGGGTGCTCGACGGATGCGCCGAGCAGTGGCTGATCTCAACCTGGCGGTGACGCAACTACTGGACGCTCGTGCTGGCAGTCGATCAGTCCCGCCCGATGTGATCGACCTGCTGTTGGACGCGCAACGATCTGGACGAATGACCCGCCAAGCAGTCCGAGACGAAATCGTCACCATGCTGATTGCCGGTCACGAAACAGTCGGATCAGCGTTGACCTGGGCGTGGCAGTTACTGGCTGATCGGATGGATATTCAAGATGCACTGGCGCAGCAACCTGCGCCCGAACCCGGCGGCCACAGTGTTGCTCGGCAAGTGATCGACGAGACTCTGCGGCTGTATCCACCGGCCTGGTTGATTACCCGCCGGACAACGCAGTCACTCGTTATCTCCGACGTGAATGTTCCTGCGGACTCGATTCTGATTCTCAGCCCGTGGGTAGTGCATCGCCACCCGGCAGTTTGGACTGATCCGGACAGGTTCGATCCCGGTCGATTCACTGAACCAGCGGGAGTTCGCCAACCGGGCTATCTGCCGTTCGGTTTGGGTTCCCGGCTGTGTATTGGTCGGGAGTTTGCGCTCATGGAAGCTGTCGTCGTGATCGATCAACTGGCGCGACGGTTTCGATTTAGTCCAGCCTCTGATCAGCCAGTGGTGCCGCTGTCCTCGGTGACGGTTCGCCCAGAAGTTCCGCTGCGACTGCGTCTGGAGTCGAGAACTTAACCCTTGAGCAGGCGACCGATTGCTTGCACGAATGATGGGCGCTCACGCGGGTGTTCCAACATCTCTGGGGAGAACCAGGCGAACCGTCCGCGCCCGGCTTCCTTTGCCGCATACATGGCGGCGTCCGCGTCACGAATCAGATTTTCTACGGTACGAACGCCTGCTCGGGGGACTCCAGAGGAGATAACCAACCCGATACTGGTGCCGGCCTTCGCGATGCCCTGCTCAAGTTCAACCGGCTCGCTCAGAGCTTCAATCACACGCCGGGCAACATCCTCGATCTCATCCCGCGTCTCGACATCTTCCAAAATGATCACGAACTCGTCACCAGACACCCGAGCGACAGTGTCTGACGATCGACACACTGCCCGCAGTCGCTTGGCGATGGTGACCAGTAAGCGGTCGCCAGCTAAGTGGCCGTGAGTGTTGTTCACATCTCGGAAGCCGTCTAGGTCGCAGAACAGCACACCCACCTGGGTCTTGGTGCGGGCCGCGCGAGACAACGCCTGTGCCAGTCGGTCGGACAGCAAGACGCGGTTCGGTAGTCCTGTCAAAGGGTCGTGGGTGGCGCGTCGAGTCAGGGCATGTTCCGCCTGTTTGCGGGCGGTGATGTCGACGTGAGTGATGACTGCTCCACCTGACTCGCGGCCCAGCGGAATCGCGAACAGCTCGGTGTACTGGCGCTTACGACGTCGGATCGTGGTCACTTCTGTGCGGTGGTCGGCAGCGTTGCCGGACAGCATCGATCGCAGTTCATCCACGGCATCGGCATCGGTTGTATCGGCCAGCCACGCCAAATAGTCCGAATCCACGCCGGGACCAGTTCCAGGGCCACCACCTGCTGGTCCTTCTACCCGGTACTGGCGGTTGACGGCGATCACCATGCCGTCGTCGTCAATCACACAGGTGCGGCCGGGCAGGGATTCCAGTACGGCACTGGCAAAGTCGATTTGGTCCTCTGCCGCTCGCTTGGCATGTTGTAGACCGCTGATGTCTCGAGCAACGATGAGTCCACCAGCGTTGTCCTCACAGGACAGATTCGTCATCGTGAGTTCCACGTTGATGCGTTCACCGGATGTACTCGAACGCCAGGAACCCCGCCAATGTCCGTCATCCAACAGTTGATCAGTGACTGACGGCTCCTCGGAGCTTCCCTCGGGTTCGTCCAGCAGTTCGGTGACCGGTTTACCGACGGCTTGTTCCGACGTGGTCTTGAACAGAGTTTCCGCACCCGGGTTGACGAACAGCACCACCCGTTCGGAGTCAATTAAGACCACGCCATCACCTAGACCGTCCAGTAGGGCGCGGGTCAGATCCGCATCGCCTTGCTCGACGAGTAATTGGGCGATATCTGCCGGGGCGGGAGGTTCTGGCAGCACCCCGGAGGTATCTGGTTCCCCATCGTCTTCGATCGGGTTCGCCTCGACCACATCGGATTTATCGGGTTCAGCGACCTCTTCGGGTTCATCGGTGGTTGCTGGTGTTGCGACGCGGGTAACCGCTGGATGTCCAGTGTGGGGGGCAGGTTCGATCAATTCCGGCCAAGTGGGCGTGGGGGTGGCATGCCGTGGCGGAAGACTTGGGTGCTCTGGGGTGGTCGGCGCAGGGGTGACATGCGTCGGTTTAGCGGCTGGTCCTTGCCACTGCACAGATGGTGCACGCGTCGTGGGGGATGGGGACACGTGGGGCGGGTGATCCACGGCAGCATGATCACGACGGACGTCTGCATCCAGGCCGTCGTTGTCGTTGTTGATCTCGCTCATCCAGCAATCTCCCCAACGGAAACTCTAACGCTGTGGCGCGTTGAGGCCCACGGGAATGGCACGATCGGGTACGTGGACGACTCGAACGGCGTACCCCGGTCACTCGTGTTGGTGGCAGCAGTGATGTGGCGTGTATTGGTCATTTGCCTCGGGATCTACGTGCTGTTGCGGATTCTGGGCAAGGTCGAGCTGGTCGTGATTGCCGTATTCATCGGCTTAGTGATCACTGCGATCATCCACCCAGTCGTCGGGCTGTACAACCGGTTTATGCCACATGGTGTGGCAGTTGCCCTGGGTTTGATCACCCTGCTGGCGATTGTTGGCGGGGTTTTCTACTTCATCACGAGCTCGGTGGCCGGGGAGTGGGGAACGTTATCCCAACAGTTCTCCTCCGGCATCGTGCAGATCGAAAACTGGCTAGAAAGCAGCTTCAACGTTCACGCCACTGACTTTGCCCAGTGGTACGAAAACGCTCGTCAATGGGTGCTGGATAACCGCGGGACTTTGGTCAAGAACGCTGCCGGCAGTGCGGGAACCTTGCTCGATGTCTTTGGTGGACTGGCTTTGGCGATCTTCACTGCGGTGTGTTTCACCGGAGGTGGCGGTGGAATCTGGGACTGGATGCTGCGGATGGTTCCTCGTCGTGGCCGCAGTCGAGTAGACGGTGCCGGGCACGTTGCCTGGACCAGCTTCGCTGGATACACCCGCGGAATCATCATGGTGGCTGCAGCCAACGCGATCTTCGTGACCATCCTGCTGTTGGTATTGCGCGTCCCGCTGGCAGTTCCGTTGGCCCTGCTTGTGTTCTTCGGTTCGTTCATTCCGTTGATCGGTGCACCTGTGGCGATGGTCGTATCTGTGGTGGTGGCCTTGGCGGCTCGTGGACCCATCATCGCTGTCGTCGTTCTGCTCGGCATCTTTCTACTGGGTCAGTTGGAAGGGCACGTTCTCCAGCCACTCGTGATGAGCAAAGCTGTTCATATTCATCCGCTGGCAGTGGCATTGTCCGTGGCCTGTGGTGCGTTGTTGGCCGGTCTATTCGGGGCGGTGATCGCCGTGCCTGTTGTTTCAGTGATCTATTCAGTCGCCAAGTTCTGGGTGCAATCTGCGCCACTTGAACAAACCCCCGACCTTGCCGTGGCTGGAGTCGGTCCACCAGTTGATATGGCAGACCTGGACTCAACGACCAGCGATTAGTCCCTTCGCTGCCGGGTGCAGTTGGGTATTGGTACTCAAGGCACTGCCCGCCAGCAGGGGATCGTCGCCAGCGAAACCAGTCATCGTTCCGCCTGCCTCGCGCACGATCGGAATGAGTGCCGCCACATCCCAGATCGCGAGTTCCGGTTCGGCCGCTACGTCGACCGCCCCTTCTGCCACCAAAAGGTGAGACCAGAAATCTCCATACGCCCGAGAACGCCAGCACTGGTCTTGCAGTGCGGTCAGTCCGTGGACTCCACCAGGCTGGGTATCCCAACCCTCCGGGTCTGAGTAGCTCAAGCTGGCGTCAGCCAAGGTGCTGACTGCGCTCACGCTGATGCGTTGAGGTTCGGGGTTGAGCCCATTCCGGTCGGACACGTACGCGCCCTCGCCGGGAGTGGCCCACCAGCGACGCCCCAAAGCTGGCGCGCTCACCACGCCAACCTGAGCAACTCCGTCAACCACGAGGGCGATCAAGGTGGCCCATACGGGGACTCCACGTACGTAGTTCTTGGTGCCGTCGATGGGGTCGATCACCCATACCCGACCCTCCGGCAGTCCAGTCTCGGTGAATCCGCCGTACTCCTCACCTGCCACCACATCGTCCGGGCGCTGTGCGGCAATCAGCTCCCGCAGGGTTCGTTCGACCTGTTGGTCGGCTTCGGTTACTGGGGTCAGATCGGGCTTAGTGGATACCTGCAGATCGGGCGATCGGTAGGAAGTAAGGGAGATCTGATCGGCGGCATCGGCCATAGACAACGCGAGGGCAAGGTCGGCGCCATAGTTCGACGAATTGGTAGCCACGAACCAAAACGATACTGACCTCCCACCAGATGAGGTGGGTAAGAGTAGGTTCGGCCTCGTGCAGATTCCTTACCTGGCCGGTATTGGCGCCTCCACAGACCGGTTCGACTTGATCGACGGCCTGCCCGTCCACGCGCTGGTGATCCACCTCGTCGTGGTGTTGCTGCCGCTGTGTGCGATCGGGGCGATTCTGTGCGCGTTGATCCCACGGTTCTCCACCCGATTCGGATTGTTGGTGTGGTTGGGATCGGCGGTTGGCCTGGGTTCGGCGTTCCTTGCGGAACGCTCCGGCGAGGCATTGGCTCGACGAGTGGGTATGCCGGTCAAACACGAGCACTATGGCGAATACGTGAAGTACTACGCCGCTGCGTTATTAGCGGTCACTTTCATCATGTGGTTGATGGATCGACAGTCTGGTGGACGCCGGCAACTGTCCGGCAAGATTCTGGCCGGGTTGGTCATTGTGGTCGCTGGTGGAACTTTGTACGGCGTCTATATGGCGGGGCATTCCGGCGCTGTCGCCGTGTGGCAGAGCGTCGTTTCGTGAGTCGCACGATCTAGGGCAGCGGATCAGCGGCTGTTGGTTCATCCGAGCTATCGGTGCGTGCCCGCAAGATTCGACGGAATGATTCCAGTCGTTCCGCACTGGCATGTCCGGTCTGCACCCAGTCATCGAGACCGCACTCTGGTTCGTCATGAGTGCATCCGCGTGGACACTCATCCGTTCCATCCACCAAATCTGCGAATCCTTTGATCACGCGAGCTGGATCGACATGGGCCAAACCGAATGAACGGAATCCGGGGGTATCCACGAGCCAGTCGTCGTCCAGGGTACGAATCGCCTGAACTGAAGTGGAAGTGTGCCGCCCCCGCCCAGTGACGTCGTTAACCGCTCCAGTTGCGCGATGGGCTTCTGGTGCCAATGCGTTGACCAGCGTGGATTTACCCACCCCGGAATGGCCGATGAAGACCGTCAACCGGTTACGCAGCCGCTCTTTCACCGCTGACAGATCGGCACCGATCTGTACTCCAACTGCCGGTACGTCGAATGCCCGATAGTTCGCCAAGAGTTGACGTGGGTCACCCAAGTCGGTTTTGGTCAGAATCAACAATGGGTCGATTCCGCTATCGAATGCAGCCACCAGGCAGCGGTCGATCAAACCCACTCGGGCGGGGGGATCGGCAATCGCCACGACGATTGCCATCTGATCGGCATTGGCCACGATGATCCGTTCGTAGGGATCGTCGTCGTCAGCGGTCCGGCGTAGTTCGGTGCTGCGCTCATCAATCCGAACGAGTCGAGCCAACGTGTCAGGGGCGCCAGACAAGTCGCCCACCAATCCCACGCGATCACCGACCACAGTGGCTTTGCGTCCCAGTTCCCGTGCCTTCACGGCGACCACCGTTGGTCCGTCGTCTAAGGCGCACGTAATCCGGCCTCGATCAACAGTGGTGACCATCGCCGATTGAGCGTCCTCATGTCGCGGTCGTTGTTTGCTCCGCGGGCGCGAGCCGGGTGTGGGTCGGACGCGAACATCGTCCTCGTCGAACTGACGACGTGCGCTCATCGACCCACTGCCGATGCCACGAGTTCGGTCCACATTCCGACAAAGTCGGGAAGTGTTTTG
>JBDHZU010000115.1:0-6467 GCA_039812085.1 Candidatus Nanopelagicales bacterium
GACGCCACCGGCAGCCACGTTCGCGTTCTTCAGCAGGTCAAGGGCCACGAAACGATCGTTTGGGCTGGCTTCTGGATCGTCCAAGATGTTGCGCAATTGCTGCAGGTGCGAAGTGCGCAGCAGGTGCTGGATGTCGTGGATGGCCTCGAATGTGACTGCACGCAAAGCTTCGGGATCAACCTCGAGGAATTGGCGTCCGGCACCTTCGACAACACGGACACCGTCAGTGGTGATGAGGCGGTACTGCGTGTCATCGGGACCGGTGGGCAACAGATCGACGTAGGAAAAGTCAGCCATGTCACGAGGGTACGCCGCACCATTTTTCGTCTGGGAGTGCACACTGTCCGGGTGCAGAACCGATCGGCCCGCGCGATGCGCGACATGTTCCTCTCGCTGGGACTCGTAGCAATCGTGATTGCCGTTGTGTGGTTTTTCTCCACACCGCGGGCCTCCGATGTGAACCCCGCGTTTGATCCGGCTCCTGTGGTCGCTGGAGCGCAACAAGCGGGAGTCTTCCCGGTTGCGACCGCCACCACCTTGGGTCAGGGGTGGACGATCAATAACGCCCGTTACACCCCGTCTAAGCGCAACTTCTCTCAAGGAACCTGGCATATCGGCTACATCAACGGTGACCAGTACGTCGGAATCGACCAGTCCAATACCAACGATCAGAACTGGTTGAAGCAGGTCACTAACGGTGCAGCTGAACCGGACGAGCCCGTCATCGTCACCGCAGGCGGTCGCACCTGGGAAGTTCGTTCGATCAGCAACCTGACCTCATTGATTAACGAGAAGGACGATGTGACCACCATTGTGTCGGGCACGTTGTCACAAGAGCAGCTTGTGCAAATCGCTGCCGGTTTGGAATACAAGTAGTTACTCGTCGCCCGATTCTGATTGCGTCTGACGAACCGCTTCGATCCGTTGCTTGGCATCGTCTAACCAGCTTTGGCAGATCGCGACGAGCTTTTCGCCCCGTTCCCATAGGGACAATGACTCCTCCAACGTGGAGGTGCCGGATTCCAATGCTGCAACCACGCTGGCGAGTTCGTCTCGGGCTTGTTCGTAGCTGGGCAGTGACTCGTCGGTCATGACGCTCCTTCATGAGCTGGGTCTGTGTGGGCAGGGTCAGTGGTGGCGGCAAAGCTGCCATTTGCGAGTCGAATGGTGAGTTCGCCTGCCTGCTGGGCCTGCGTCACTGTGCGGACGACTTCACCCGATGACGTACTCACCACGGCATAGCCACGTTCCAACGTTGCGACGGGAGACACCGTGCGCAACTGCGCAGTGAGGTGGTTGGTTTCTGTACTGGCATGGGTCAGTCCATGCAGGAGCGCCCGGCTGGACCGTTGCTGCCAGTCAGCGACCACAGTTCGTTCGTGTTCCACCCGTTGCCGTGGATCAGCCAATGCTGGGCGAGAGGCCAACTGGTGAATGAGTTGAGTTTCGCGATCCAACTGCCGAGTGATTGCTTGGGTAAGGCGCTGCTGGGCGGTGGTGATGAGGGTGACCTGTTCATTCAGGTCAGGCACGATTCGGCGGGCTGCGTCGGTAGGAGTGGAGGCGCGAACGTCGGCGACGTAATCCAGCAGGGGCCGATCTTCTTCATGCCCGATCGCACTCACTACGGGGGTGTGGCAGGCAACAACCGCGCGGACGAGTTCCTCGTCAGAGAACACCAGTAAGTCTTCAGTCGACCCGCCACCGCGAGCGATGACGATGACCTCAACCTCCGGATGTTCGTCCAAGGTGGTGAGAGCTTGTGTCACTTCTTCTACCGCAGCGTTTCCTTGGACGGAAACGTTGAGGGTTTCGAACTCGATGTTCGGCCAACGATGTCGGGCATTGCGCACGACATCGTGTTCAGCGTCGCTGTTGCGGCCACAGATCAGTCCGACCCGACGAGGAAGAAACGGCAATGGTTTCTTACGTTCGTCAGCAAACAACCCCTCGTTGCGTAGCTGTTCGGTTAGACGTGCGATGCGGGCCAGCAGTTCGCCGAGTCCGACTGCGCGGAACTCGTCCGCTCGCAGGCTCAGGGTGCCGCGCTTGTCCCAGAACTGGACGTTGGCATGAATGACGACTCGGCTGCCGGTGGTGATGTGGACGGGGGAGGAGTTGATGAGATCAGTGCTGGTGGTGACGTTCATGGAGAAGTCGTGCGTCACATCACGCAGGGTCAGATAGGTCGTGGGGCCCTTGCTGGACAGTTGGGTGATTTGGCCTTCTACCCATACGGCACCGAGTCGTTCGATGTATTCGCGCAGCAGACCGCTGATCTTGAAAAGCGGAGCTGGTTGCTCGGGGCTGGTCTGCAAGGCCACATCGGCAGCGTACGCGGGTACCGCTGTCACCACGTGGCCCTTACGATGGCTACATGACTTCTTTCCCACAGGGGACAGTGCTGCTGGCTGCACCTCGCGGATATTGCGCTGGCGTGGATCGGGCCGTTGTCACGGTGGAGAAGGCGCTGGACCTCTACGGGGCGCCGATTTATGTGCGCAAAGAGATCGTGCATAACCAGCATGTGGTCAAGACGCTAGAGAATCGTGGCGCAATCTTCGTTGACGAGACGGATGAGGTTCCGGAGGGCGCCCGGGTCATTTTTTCTGCCCACGGTGTTTCACCCATGGTTCATGAAGAGGCCGCGAAGCGAAACCTGTTGACGATCGACGCAACGTGCCCGTTGGTGACCAAGGTTCACAACGAGGCTCGCCGGTTCGCTGCCGAGGACTACCAAATCGTGCTGATCGGTCACGCCGGTCATGAAGAAGTAGAAGGTACTAGTGGGGAAGCGCCCACCCACATCACGTTGGTAGAAAGCCCAGAACAAGCCGACCAGGTGGACCTTGACCCCAACCGGCCAACTGCCTGGTTGTCTCAGACCACGTTGTCCGTGGACGAGACGATGGAGACGGTTGATCGTCTCCGGCAACGTCTTCCGTTGTTGATGGACCCGCCGAGCGACGACATTTGTTACGCCACTCAGAACCGGCAGCTTGCGGTCAAGCAGATCGCGCCATCCTGCGGATTGGTCATCGTGGTCGGTTCCGGGAACTCGTCGAACTCGGTGCGTTTGGCAGAAGTAGCAGTTGAGGCGGGGGCTGACGCTGCTGTGCGCGTTGATGGTTCGGCTGAATTGGATGACGCCGCGTTAGAGGGCGTCTCGGTAGTGGGGCTGACATCCGGAGCATCAGTGCCAGAAGAACTCGTCAACGAGGTTCTGGAATGGCTGGCAGAGCGTGGGTTCGGCAATGTCGAGGTCGTGAGTTCAGCCGAAGAAAGTCTGACGTTCTCGCTGCCGAAGGAACTGCGCCGTGATCTGAAGGCAGCCGGGCAAGACGGCTAACCGGCAGGTCGCCTACTTCTTAGGGCGACGAACCAGCGTGATGATCAGCGCTGCCAGCGTGCCACCAAAGATGTAGGGCGCGTTGAAGGCCAGGCCGGTCACGATGAGCGAGCCCTCTTTTAAGAGGAGATCTCCAGAGCCACCCAGGGTTGATGGCTGACCGGCGATCAGTAACGCAACCAGAAACGCGATCGGTGCGACCACGACGGACATCCATGCATCCCGGCGACGGATGCCGAGCGCACCCACGATGGCGATAACCACGAAGGTGATTCCGGTGATCAACGTCAGGCGAGTATTGAGCCACAGATCAATGAATGCCGCAGCAGCGGTGACCACGGTGATCAGCGCGAAGCAGGCAAACGGCGACATTCCGTTCCCGGCGGGAACAGATGCAGGTGTTTGCGCAGATGACGGTGCATTCGCGGAAGTAGCGGCCACAGGCGCCATTGTGTCATTCGCGGCGACAGGGTTGCTCACAGCCGGTGGGACGTAGTCCTTCGAGCGGTAGAGCTTTTCTGTCATGACGGGAGTTGCTTGCCGAACGGCTTGTGGGGTCTGTTCGGCTTGGTCTGACTCCGATTCCCAGGGCCACTGAACTTCGATAGCTGCGTCATCGGTGGCCACCTCGATCCCCGGTTCGCTGGCGGCGGGGGATCGAAGCACTGCTCCTGGCTCAGGACTATCTGGGGAACCAGCAGTGCCTGGTTCCCATGCAGAGTGTCCGGTTGTTTCAGCCATTCATTCCACGGTACGTCAGTCGTCCCCAGATGCAAGGGGTGCCACGCGCATGGGTCTGCGGTTGGTGATTTCCCGGAGTGAGACCTCAGTGGGGACGTTGGAGGGCACTCCCAAGTCGGCCATTCGTTGTGCAGAGGGCAGAACCCGTGAGTCGTAGGAGCCGATTGCGTCGTTGTACGACTTGACCGCTCGATCCAGCCCGTTGCCGATGGACGTGAGATGCCCAGCGAAGGTCGATAGGCGTTCGTGCAGTTCTGTTCCTGCCGCATGAATCGCGCGGGTGTTGTCTGCCAGGTTGACCTCGCGCCATCCCAAAGCCACTGCCTTGAGCATTGCAAGCAAGGTGGATGGCGTCGCAAGCACGATGTTCTTCCCGCTGGCCCGCTCGAACAGGCCAGGGTCGGCAGACATGGCGTCGCCCAGCATGTTCTCGGTGGGCAGGAACAACACCACGAACTCCGGGGACCGTTCGAACTGTCGCCAGTACTCCTTGTTGGCGAGTCCGTCGATGTGGCGGGCAATCGCCAGCGCGTGTTCTTTGCGCGGGTCGGGGGTGGTGTCACCCGTGGCTGAGTCGTGGCTCTCCAGTAGAGCGTCCACGGAGACCTTCGCATCGATGACGATGGTGCGCTGATCGGACAAAGTGATCACCATGTCTGGGCGACGATCCGGTCCGTCCACTGTTCGCAAGGTCCGTTGCTCACTGAAATGAACACCGTTGACCAATCCCGCAGCTTCCACCACGCGACGTAGCTGAGCCTCGCCCCACTTTCCGCGAAACTCACTGCGACCCAGCGCACGCACCAACTGTTGAGTGTGCTGATCCAGGCTGACTTGAGTAGTGGCTAACTGCCTGACTTGCTCAGATAGGGCAGCGCTCGTGGCTGTTCGACCTCGTTCGGATTCGGTGAGGCAGTGCGATAACTCGTCCAACCGTTCTGTCACAGGACGAACGAGTTGTTCGACTGCTCGACGATCAACCTCGGCGTCGGCACGCTGCCTTTCCAGGCGAGCCGTCAGCTCCGCGACCTGCATTGAGGCAGATGCGCGTTCCAAACGACGACCAATCGCATGCCCAATCACGAAGCAAAACCCGCCCACCAGCAGCGAACTGATGATGACGGTGACCAGAAGGGTGTCCATGTCGGCGAACACTGGCAGGGCACTCTGACAATGCACTCGACCAACGTCCGTACCCTGGTATGCGTGAGTCTCACCATCGGCATCGTCGGATTGCCCAACGTCGGAAAGTCCACCCTGTTCAACGCGTTGACCAACAACGACGTACTGGCAGCGAACTACCCGTTCGCGACGATTGAGCCGAACGTCGGCGTCGTGGGTGTCCCCGATCCGCGACTACACACGCTTGCCGAGATCTTTGGCAGTGAACGAGAACTTCCCGCCAGCGTCAGCTTCGTTGATATCGCTGGAATTGTCCGGGGTGCCAGCGAAGGTCAGGGGCTGGGGAACAAGTTCCTGGCGAACATTCGGGAAGCTGATGCGATCTGCCAGGTGGTTCGGGCTTTCGCCGATGACGACGTGGTTCACGTGGACGGCAAGGTCTCGCCAACCGATGACATTGAGACGATCAACACCGAATTGATCCTGGCCGATCTGCAGACGTTGGAGAAGGCGATCCCTCGGCTGGAGAAGGAAGCCCGGATCAACAAAGATCGACAAGAGATTCTGACGGCCGCCCAACAGGCTAAGCAGGTCTTGGATTCCGGCCAGACGGTGTTCGCCTCCGGCATGGATCGAGAGCCGCTACGCGAACTATTCCTGCTGACGGCCAAGCCATTCCTCTATGTCTTCAACCTGGACACCGAGTCGCTGTCCAATCAGGCCCAGCGTGACGAGTTGAGTGCGTTGGTTGCTCCCGCCCAGGCCGTGTTCCTCGATGCCCAGTTGGAGAGTGAACTTGCCGAACTCGGCCCAGAAGATGCTGCTGAACTTCTGCGCGACGCTGGACAGGAAGAACCTGGTCTGGACAGCCTGGCCAAGGCGGGATTCGAGACGCTCGGCTTACAGACCTACCTGACTGCCGGTCCCAAAGAGGCTCGCGCATGGACGATTCCTCGTAATGCCACCGCCCCGCAAGCCGCCGGTGTGATTCACACCGATTTCGAAAAAGGCTTCATCAAGGCGGAGATCGTGTCCTTCGACGACCTCGTTGCTGCTGGTTCCATGGCTGATGCCAAGGCCGCAGGCAAGGTCCGCATGGAAGGCAAGGAATACGTCATGGCTGACGGTGACGTCGTGGAGTTCCGCTTCAACGTTTGAGCGCTCTTCATATGGGCAATGCCCGTAGGTTGTCACCGTGAGCGTCCTCTTCGACTACTTCGTAGCCCCTTCTGATGCTGAGGCAGCAGCCACTCTG
>JBDHZU010000116.1:0-6325 GCA_039812085.1 Candidatus Nanopelagicales bacterium
TCCGACCTGCAGTTAAGCCTGTCCCCCAGTCGCACGGCTGCGTCCGTGCACAACGTGTCGATCAAGACTTCCTACGCAAGAAGCTGACCGTCGGCAAACGCGTCCTCGTCTACGGCGACTACTGGACAGTCAAGACCGGTGCTTTTGGAACCAAGGTGACCAAGACCAAGGAAGTGACGATCAGCGTGCCCACCCGGGCAACGTCGCCGAATCACCGGCCTGTACCCATCGGCTGATTCTCACCGAGCAGCCTTCATTGAGAACATAACCGGTGGCTACTTGGTCCGGCACCCTTCGTATTGTCAGCACACCATCTTGGCCCACAACGCGCGCGCAGCAGATTCGAGACTGTCTTTGTTCAGTTCATTGCGGGTCAGGAACGACTCATCGCTGTCTTAGGAAGATGCGCTGGTCCTTCTCCCCACCCTTTGGAGCTGGACTTCGGAGTCAGCCCAGCTAGACGAAGATAAAGAAGGCGCAACCAGCCAAGAACAAAAGAATGAGAACTGCCAGCGATATGTGGTCCGCTCGCAGTGCCCAGCGTTTCTCTTCCTCAGTCCCATCTAACTGCAAGCGGTAAACGACGCACGACTCCAAAATCGTGAGGAAGATGATCACGTACGCCAAGAGATAGATCTTGTCGATCATGACGAAGTAGCCCACCGCTGGAAGCTCATCAGTGGCGTCACTATGCATCAAAACGGCAGAGATCAATGCGGTGATTGTCAGCGCCAATCGAGCATCGACTTGCTCAGGAAGCAACAAGAACGACAACAGCGTGATCGCCATGATGATCACGATCGGCACCACGAGCTTGGCGACACGAGACGTACCCGAGCGGGAAATATCCACCCCGAAGGTCGCCGTCGAATACTGGTCAGATTGATGAGCAGACGGGTCACCAAAGTTGGTATTCCACGTTTCCGTGCCGATCACCGCACTGGCATTACTGCCGGACCAACCTCCCAGAACGTTCTCCAACCTTGGACCCACGCCGGATCCTTCTGACAATTCATAGACCAGTTCAGTCGCACTGTGACGACCGTCCTGAATCTGAATTGTCAGCGGCAGCGTGGTGCGGGGGTAGTCACGGAAATTCCACGACTCCACAAACGCACCCTGGATACGGAAGCCTTGGTACTTCTCCCCTGAGGGCAGAGTGGTCGGTTCGTCATAGAACGGTTTGACCGTCATTCCCCACTCGTTGATTGCGTTGGATAGGTCATAAGTGGCACTCGGATCGATTGATCCCTTCCACTTGAACCAGAGATAGAAGTCAGCAGTGAACTGATTGTCGGCCATCGACACACTGGTGATGCCATCGACAAACATCCCGACTTTGACCTTTTCTGGCCCACCCGCAGGTGCTGCTTGCACGGGAGCCGCAGGTGAGGAAACCGCGGCATTCTGCTTCAACTTGGCCATCGTCGGATCGCTCGTTGCGGTATTTGCCGAACTCGGCAGCGCACTCACCAAACCGACAACGAGCATGCCCAAGCTGACAACAACGAGGACGAGAGATCGACCCTGCAGAAATGTTCGGCGCACGTTGGCACAGCGTAGTGATCCGCACGCTTGATCTCATGTTGTCACTTTCCGACACCAGCCATTCCTGCTAAATCGCCTCACCCTCAAGAGGTCAATTACGCTCCCGCTGACTGAATCACTGCGTTCCGTAGTCCGAACACCGACGAATTGAGATGGAATGTCGAACTCAGCCGCACACCAACGCGTTCATACTTCTGACGCCATCAACGTGATCGTTGAAGACGCGGATGCCGATGTCGATGGCCTGAAGCGAGAGATCGGGCCGCTCAACCTGATGTCGATTGGGATTGCGGCCGTAGTCGGAGCCGGAATCTTTGTGGTGACCGGAACAGCAGCCGCCAAACATGCTGGTCCAGCCGTCATCATCTCGTTCATCATCGCCGGCATCGTGGCTGCGCTATCGGCACTGTGCTATTCCGAACTAGCCAGCATGATTCCGTTGGCAGGTTCGACCTACTCCTACGCCTATGCCTCGATGGGTTTGACCGTCGCCTGGATCATCGGCTGGGACCTGCTCGTTGAATATCTGTTTGGGGCAGCCAACGTCGCCTCTGGCTGGTCGGGCTATTTCACCGCGTTACTCGGAGGATGGGGCATCCATCTGCCCGACTCGTTGACAACGTCCACCATTGCCGATGGCAAAGACGGCGGGATCCTCAACGTTCCCGCCATGGTGCTGATTGGCCTGATCTCCCTGGTGCTTTACCTGGGTAGCCGACTATCAGCGGGTGCGACCACTCTGTTCGTATTCATCAAACTGGCGACCTTGGCGTTGTTCGTCGGTGTGGGTTTGACCGCTATCAACGTGGACAACCTGACCCCATTCGTGCCGCCGAACACCGGGGAGTTTGGTGCGTTCGGGTGGAGTGGTGTGCTCACTGCTGCCGGGACCGTGTTCTACAGCTACATCTCGTTCGATGCGGTCTGTACTGCGGCGCAGGAGGCACGCAACCCACGTCGAACCGTTCCCATTGGCGTGCTTGGCTCCCTCGGCGTCGCCACCGTGTTGTACATCTTGGTCGGCTTCGTGCTCGTGGGCTTGGTGTCCTACACGATGTTGAACGTTGGTGATCCACTGTCTGTGGCGTTGGATCACGCTGGCCTGGAATGGGTGGCCCGAATCGTTGATGTCGGTGCAACGATCGGCTTGGCAGCGTCAGTGATGGCCCTGTTGTATGCCCAGACCCGAATCATGATGCGCATGTCGGAAGACGGCATGTTGCCCAAGCTGTTCGGCAAGGTCAGTGGCAAGACACACACTCCGTCTGGTGCCATCTTGATCTGCGGCGTGATCGGCATGATCATGACCGGCACATTGCCGACCAGCATTTTGACCGAGTTGATTTCCATCGGCACTTTGCTGGCCTTCATCATCGTGTCCGGCGCCGTGATCGTCCTACGGCGTACTCGTCCCGACCTCAAGCGCCCATTCAAGGTTCCTGGCGGAGCAACAATCCCCGTGCTGTCGATTCTGGCGTCATTCGGAATCATGCTGTCGCTGCCCTTCGACACCTGGCTACGACTCATCGTCTGGCTTGCCATCGGCATGGTGATCTTCTACGCCTACTCCCGTAAGCGCGCCCAAGCCGTCATCGAAGAACGCTTACAACGCGCCCACCTCGAGTCCGAACGTGCTGCTGCCGGACTCGATACCGGAGCCCCCAAGCCTGATCCCTTGGCCTAAGACAACTGAGCACGATCTTTGATCGGTGCTCTCATCTGTATCCACAGGTACATAACTGTGCAGCGAAGCACGGTCACAACTTCTGTCTACGGTTCCCCGATCACTACGAAGTGGGGGGCAACGTGCCAGAACTTTGCAGCTTCTTCGGTATCCGAATCACGATGTACTTTGGTGATCATTCTCCACCCCACTTCCATGCCCAGTACGGAGACGATTCAGTCAGTATCTGCATTGATAGCGGCGCCACGTTGAATGGCCATCTACCTCGACGAGCCGCAAGACTGGTTGAAGAATGGCGAGTTCAACATGCAGATGAGTTACGCACCGCTTGGGACAACACCCAAGAAAACGAATTGCCAGATAAAATCGACCCACTGATGTGAGGAGTCAGCATGAACATCGTGAAGGTAGACACGCATCCGTCCAGCTATGTGCTGAGCCTGACTCTAGAAGACGGTCGCACCACCACCTATGACGTAACTCCCATGTTGTGGGGACCCGTCTTCACCCCACTAAAAGAGAACCGGGAATTGTTCGATTCAGTAGCGGTAAGCGAACACGGTGACACTGTGGTCTGGCCGACGGGTGCCGACATCGCACCAGAAGCTTTACTCGCAGAATTCGCCTAACGCTCCCTTCATCACGGGTGGAACGGTAAGAAACCGTTTCACCCTCCCTTCATCACGTCGGGCTAGCGCAAACCAAAACAGCCGCCCGAAAGGCGGCTGAATGGTTTGGGTAGCCCCGACGGGAACCGGGTGGAACGCTAAGAAACCGTTTCACCCTCCCTTCATCACGTCGGGCTAGCGCAAACCAAAACAGCCGCCCGAAAGGCGGCTGAATGGTTTGGGTAGCCCCGACGGGATTCGAACCCGCGCTACCGCCTTGAGAGGGCGGCGTGCTAGGCCGCTACACAACGGGGCCCTAGCGTCTTGCTTGGAAATGCAGCCTGCGATGAAGCATCAAGCAGGACTAGCGCTGGGGTACCAGGACTCGAACCTAGACTAACGGAACCAGAAACCGTCGGGCTGCCAATTACCCCATACCCCAAGAAGGCTCAACCACTATACCCATGCCGGGGTTTTAGCTGGCAGCCGCCAACCGGTCGAGTGACCTCTCTCGGCCCAACAGCTCAATACTTTCGAACAGCGGCGGAGACACTCGGCGACCGGTAATCGCTACCCGAACAGGACCAAACGCAAGTCTCGGTTTCAGTCCACGCTCATCGATCAGCGCTGAACGCAGCGCAGTTTCGATACTGACCAAATCCCACTCGGGCAACTGCGACAACGCATGATGGGCTGCTTCGACAACACTCTTGCCCTGTTCGTCCAGCATCTTCTCTGCATCGGCAGGGTCTAACTCGAATGGCTTACTTCCAGCCTGGCCAGCAAACAAGAAGCCAAGCATTCCGGGTGCCTGTGCAAGAGTCTCCATGCGCTCGTTGACCTGAGGGATCGCGGCGTTCAACAGTTGCAACTGGTCAGCCGACGGTTCTTCCGGCAGTACCCCATCAGCCTGCAAGTAGGGCAGTACCCGAGTAGCCAATTCATCGGCCGGAAGTTCGCGAATCCAATGACCATTGATCGCCGTGCACTTGACCAGATCGAAACGCGCCGGATTGGGATTGACCCGATGAATGTCGAATCGTTCGGCAATCTGCGACAACGAGACGAACTCCTCGTCATCACCAGGTGACCATCCGAGCAGCGCCAGGTAATTAGCCAAACCTTCCGGTAGATATCCGCGGGTTTGGTAGAGCGAGAAGGAAGCTTCGGGGTCACGCTTGGACAACTTCTTGTTGCCCTCCCCCATCACATACGGCAAATGCCCGTAGGTAGGGATCTGACCAGAACCGATCCTCAAAGCAACCAACGCCTCATGCAGGGCGAGCTGACGCGGTGTGGAACTGAGCAGGTCTTCACCACGCAGCACATCAGTGATTCCCATCAACGAATCGTCGACCGGATTCACCAAGGTGTAGAGCGGCTGGCCATTCGCTCGCACGATGGCAAAGTCAGGAACGTGCTCGTGTTTGAACTCCAACGGTCCACGCACTAAGTCATCCCACTGCCAGTCATGTCCCGGCATACGGAACCGGACGACGTGAGTCCGACCTTCGGCTTCATACTCAGCACGCTGTTCATCAGTGAGGTCGCGACAGTGACCGTCATAACCCGATGGGCGACCTTCCTCACGTGCCTGGTTACGACGCACCTCAAGTTCTTCGTTGGTGCAATAACACGGGTAGGTGTAGTTAGCCTCAGCCAACTTGCCGATGACGTCTTGGTAGATCTCGCCACGTTCGCTCTGTCGATACGGTCCATGTGGCCCACCGACTTCGGGGCCCTCGTCCCAGTCCAGCCCTAACCAACGCAATGCGTTGAGCAGGGCGTCGTAGGACTCTTCACTATCGCGCGCGGCATCGGTGTCTTCGATTCGGAAGACGAAGGTTCCGCCTACGTGACGGGCGTGTGCCCAGTTGAACAGTGCAGTGCGCAGCATTCCCACGTGCGGGTCACCGGTCGGCGACGGGCAGAACCGGACTCGAACGTCACTCACGACGACCCCTCGATCGAACCAACAACTGGATTAGTCAGCGTACCGACTCGTTCAACACTCACCTGAACCTCGTCAGCGGGGAACAGTTGGCCGACCCCAGCCGGAGTTCCGGTCAGCACCAAGTCGCCCACTTCCAGTGTCATCACAGCAGCAATCCAGGACACCAACCGAGGAACAGAATGGATCATGTCGGCTGTCGTGCCCGATTGACGTTCTTCGCCGTTGACGTGACAGGTCACTGCGAGTCCGTTGGCAATGTCGTCCAATGTGATGTCCACCGTGAGTTCGTCACGGACTGGGCAGAACGTATCGAAACCTTTCGCCCGCGCCCACTGACCATCACTGGCTTGCAAATCACGAGCCGTCACATCATTGGCAACGGTGAATCCAGCAATCACATCGGCTACCCGGTGTTCTGGCACATTGCGGCACTGTTCACCAATGACGATGGCAAGTTCTGCTTCGTAGTCGACGCGTTGCGAAATCGACGGGATAACGATTTGTTGACCGTCTCGAATGATGGAGCTGGGT
>JBDHZU010000117.1:0-6317 GCA_039812085.1 Candidatus Nanopelagicales bacterium
CTGCGAGCCATCTCCGTAAACGGTGATGGGGTTCCCGGTGAGTGCCTGCATGATGAAGTTGGAAACAACGCGGCCATCGTTGGGATGCATGCGTGGGCCGTACGTGTTGAAGATTCGGGCGACCTTGATTTCCAGCCCAGCCTGTCGGTGGTAGTCGAAGAACAGAGTCTCGGCACAACGCTTGCCTTCGTCGTAGCAGGACCGAATCCCATTGGGATTGACGTTCCCCCAGTACTCCTCCACTTGGGGATGTACGTGCGGATCGCCGTACACCTCAGATGTGGATGCCAGCAAGATTCGGGCACCGATTCGTTTGGCCAAGCCCAACATGTTGATCGAGCCATGCACTGAGGTCTTGGTGGTCTGGATGGGATCGCGCTGATAGTGAATCGGGGAGGCGGGGCAGGCGAGGTGGTAGATGGTGTCGACTTCGACAAAGAGGGGGAACGTCACGTCATGGCGCATGAGTTCGAACCGTTTGTGCGGCAGCAGATGCTCGACGTTTTCTCTGGTGGAGCAGTAGAAGTTGTCGACGCAGAGCACTTCAGCCCCGCTATCAAGCAGGCGTTCGCATAGGTGACTGCCGACGAATCCAGCGCCGCCGGTAACCAGGACGCGTTCGCGAAGGTGCATGGAAGTTGACTCTAGCCGTCAACCTGAACAGATCGACTCAGCGGCGGTGCGTGGTTTGGCGTTACCTGCCGACTCCGACTTCGCCTTGGTCGTATTGACGGCATTCACGGTGAAGGCGTAATCGGTGCCGACGATCAAAGTGACGATCTGGACGTTGGCGTCCGGTGCCAGCGCTGCTCCGGTCGCAGCCTGCAAAGTCATGGCTGCGGCAGTGTCCGACTCTGAGTTTGGGTTGTAACGAATCTTGCTTACCGTTGGCTGGTCCTTGCTGGTGATGGCGTCGACTTCGTAACCCTCAGCCGTCAACTGATCGGCCGCACGCTGGCCGTTCCCAGAGGTGCCCGTGGCATTGACCACCTTGATGCCGAAGCTGCCTGGGCTTGCTGTCAGTTCCTTGCCGTCGCTACCAACTGTGGGCTTGGGTGGCCATGTCTGATCGTTCTTGATGGCGTTCCATAGTTGTTTGGCCTTTGACGGAACTTCGACCACAGTTTCGCCGTCGCCACTGTCATCCCAGGGCACGGTCGCAAACACGATGTCTCCCGGAGAGATCGATGAGGAGTTCACCGCGAGGTCCTTAAGAGCGTCGAACGAGGCGAGGCCTGGATCGACTCGAAGAGACTTGGTTCCGGCCGAAAGCACCGAGTACAGCTTTGCGGGATTGGTGAGCACACCCGCAGAAGTCGCCTTACGGATGGCTGATGACAAGAAGTCTTGTTGGCGTTGAATTCGTCCGATGTCTGAACCGTCACCCAGAGTCTCGCGTGCACGCACGAATGCCAGTGCCTGATCGCCCTTGACCACGGACTTTCCTGCCGGGAGTTTCAGCTTGCTGTTGGGGTCGTCCACCGGCTTGGTCAGACAGACCTCGACTCCGCCGAGGGCATCCACCACATTCTTGAAGCCGCTGAAGTCAACCACCATGAAGTGATCGATGTTGGCACCGCTGAGCTCTTCCACGGCTTTGACGGTGCAGCCGGGCCCACCGATGTCGAAAGCCTTGTTGATCCGATCTTCGGCACCACCCTCATACGTGGTGCCATCGGCTTGCTGGCAGGTCGGCAGCTTGACTTTGAGGTCACGCGGAATGCTGACTCCAAATGCGCTCTTTCGATCCGCAGAGATATGCAAAAGGATGGTCGTATCTGACCGGGCGCCCTTGATGTCCTTGGAATTACCAAAGTGCAGCTTGGCGTTAGCTCCCGTTCGAGCGTCGGAGCCCATCAGCAGGATGTTGATGGGGGCACCAGGCTTGGGTGCAGTGCTGTCCGTGGATAAGTTGGATGAGTCAGCCAGGATGTTTCCGGCAAGTTGTTTGGCGAAGTAAACGGTGACGTAGGACAAACCCGTTGCCACCAGAACCGCCACTGACAGAACTCCAGCGAGAACCCGCGGCCAACGCCGTCGTTGTTCCTCGCTCATGCGGCTTCACTCCTGGGGGTTACTGTCCGTTACCTCTTGGGCGGACTAAACGTGAACTCAGGGTAAAGCTCACGCGGTGAGTATGGCGTGTATTCCGACGCTAGTAGTCCGCGCTCAGTTCCCGCCCATTTTGTGCCGATTCGATCAAATAGTTGTCTGTCACGCTTTGTCATCACCTTGCCCGCCTAAGTGGCGCCAGACGGTGAAGCTGGAAGACTGCTTGGCGTTGTTCGTTAATAGCCGACGAGAGGGAGGTCCAAATGGCAAAGCGACGCATGTTGCTCGGTTGCGTGACTGTTACCTCCTGCGTTCTCGGAGCGGGCCTGGTGATTGCTCCATCAACGATGGCTGCCAGCAACACAGTGACGGTCACTGGTGGTGGCTGGGGTCATGGTGTGGGACTGAGTCAGTACGGCGCATTGGGTATGGCCAAGGAAGGCCGCACCGCTAGCCAAATCATCAAGCATTACTTCACCGGAGTTGCCGTTTCCAAGGTGACGGACAACCGCATCATTCGAGTCAATATCGGCCACGCTTTGGCCGGAGCCCGAATTCGCTCCAAGGCATTGGCCTCTGGAGGTGGGCGTATGCAGGTCGTCATTGACGGCAAGCTGCGCGTGCTGACTATCGGAGATCAGATCGCGTTGACGGCCTCGGGGGCAAAGACCACGGCTACCGTCTACAGCTCAAAGGGTGTCAAGCGATGGGCTGGTACCGGCAAAGTTGTCACCGTCAACTGGGCGGGAACCCGAGTTCCCGGATCCACGGGCAAGGCTGCAACGGCTGTCCAGCTTGGCCGCAGCAGTAGCGGCTCTTGGCGTACATCGACTCTCTATCGCTACGGAAACATTGATGTGGCAACGGTGTCAGGACGCTTAGAGGTGGTGAACCTGGTCCGGTTGCACGACGAATATCTCTATGGAATCGCTGAGATCCCCGCGTCGTGGCCGACGGCTGCGCAACAGGCGCAGGCGATCGCTGCTCGCAGCTATGCCTTGGCGAATACGGCTACTCGTGCGTCCTGCCGGTGTCAATCAGACGACGGTTCTGGGCCGTGGTACGACCAGACCTTTATCGGCTACGCCAGAGAAACGTCCTACCTGGGTAAGAACTGGCGTACGGCGGTCGCGAGGACAGCAACCAGCTCGACAGCCGGCCAGACGGCCACCTACAAGGGCAAGGCCATTCACACGTTCTACTTCTCGTCCTCTGGTGGGCGAACTGAGAACAGTGCGGATGTCTGGGGCGGAGCGTTGCCTTACGCAAAGAGCGTTGATGACCATTGGAGTAAAGATCCAAAGATCAATACTTCGGGAAATGCAAAGTGGTCGTCCACCCGTAGTCGCGCGAGTGTGGCTGCTGCCTTCGGTTTGCCAGATGTCGCCAAGATTGCGGTGACCAGTCGCACGGCCGGTGGTTCAGCGCGAGTCGTCACGGCCACCTCGTCCAAGGGCAAGGTCAAGACCATGTCCGGCTCGAAGTTCGCGGGCGTGATGGGCTTGCGGGCAAAGTGGATCTTCTCCATCGCCGTGAAGTAGCGCTACAGCATCGTGGCGGTGACGTTCTCCTGCTCGGCGATGGCATTCAATCGTTGAGCTCCGGCTCCATGGGCAAGCACGATTGATGCATCCAACGCCCGCCTCATCGGATCAATGGCTAACCATCGCGTCACGGTTGATGTCCCTGACGGGGAGGCAATTAACAAGCGTTCCTCAGCGACGAAGTCCTCGTCAGCGGCCAACCGTCGTGCCTGTGACTCGACCTCGGTTGCTGACAACTCATCGACAGATAGTTCGTCCGAGTCTGGTCCGCTGTAGTGATCCCCGTGGACTCTGACCTCACTGAAGAAGTCAATGGCTCCGGCTGGGGTGTTCGCCATCAGTCCAACACTCATCGGTCGCACGTCCATGAGGACGAGTTGATGAGCGGCTACCGACAGGTCGTGTGAGTCGCGGCTACCGACCACGGTGACTTCGGCTGACGGATCCGACTGGGAGAGCACCGTTAACCCGAGGCGCCGGGCGGTCGCAAGCCATACGGCCTCGCTCCAATGGGGTTCGAGGAGCAGCGCGATGGTGTCGCCAGATTCAAGTCCGAGTTCGTCAGTGGCGAAGTTCGCGGTCTTCGCTACCCAGTTGTCAAAGGTTGTCCCGGATAGCTCTACCCGTTCACCGGTGAGCTCGTCATACCAGGTCACCAACGGCAGGGAGGGGTCGCGCATTTAACGACCTTCTCACGGTCTTCTGACCGATGGGGGTCTACCGGAACGCGATCAATCGGTCGGCTCTGGCAAGGTGTGGCTCGTGTGGGAATCCGTGATGCTCGTCGGGGGCAAAGGCACCCGACTTCGACCATTGACCATTACTGCGCCGAAGCCGATGCTTCCGGTGGCCGGCAAACCGGTGACCGAACATCAGGTCGCCCGAGCTAAGGAAGCCGGGATCGGGCGAATCGTGCTCGGTACGAGCTACCAAGCTGAGGTGTTCAGCGACTATTTCGGCGACGGGTCCGATGTAGGAATCGAGATGCGATACGTCGTGGAAGATTCCCCGCTAGGAACCGGTGGTGCGATCCGCAATGTGGCGGATGCCTTGGAATCTGGCCCTGACGATCCAGTCGTCATCTTCAACGGCGACGTGCTCACCGGTCTGGATATTGCTGGCCTGGTCAAAGCCTGGCGAGCCGCAGATGCAGATGTTGCGTTGTACCTGACTGAAGTTGATGACCCACGTGCGTTTGGACTGGTCCCCACGGACGAAGACGGACGAGTGACCGCGTTCTTGGAGAAGCCGACACGAGACGAAGACATCGTGACGCGTCAGATCAACGCCGGGTGCTACGTGTTCCGCCGTTCTGTGATTGACCAGATTCCGGCTGGCGAAGTGGTGTCGGTGGAACGTGACACCTTCCCATCGCTGCTCGATAGCGGTGCCGTCGTGATCGGGCACGTCGACAACGGTTACTGGTTGGACTTGGGGACGCCACTGTCGTTTGTGCAGGGTTCTCGCGACCTGGTTCGCGGTATTGCACCCTCGCCCGTCGTGGACAGCCCAGGAGAGTCGCTCGTGCTGGATGGGGCACAAGTCGCTTCCGGTGCCACGTTGGACGGTGGAACGGTCATTGGCCAGGACTGCGCGGTGGGTGCGGGGGCAACCGTCACCGGAAGTGTGGTCTTCGACGGTGCGCGGATCAGCGATGGGGCAATCATCGAAGGCAGCGTGATTGGGCGGGGTGCGCGAATCGCTCCAGGTGTCATCGTGCGGTCAACGATCGTGGGTGACGGTGCGGTCATTGATGAAGGCAATGAGTTGACCGAAGGCGCAAGGGTCTTCCCTGATTCTCATATCGGACCGACCGCGATCCGGTTCTCCTCAGACAAGTCGTAACCACCATGGGCGGCACGATCGACCACCACTACATCGCGGTCGCCGCGGTGGTCGTGATCTTGCTGTTCGTGAATCTGCTGCACAACCGGTGGTCACGTGATCACTACATGATGATCTGCGTCGGTGCGACGATCCTGCTGCTGGCTATTGCCCGCCTGGATGGCTTGAGCTGGCAGATGCTCGGAGTAGCCAGATCGCAGTGGAAGTCCGGGGTGCTGTGGTCGGCCATCGTGGTGGGAGCAGTGGTGGCGTTCTACGCCGTTGCTGTCAGCTTGCCCGCCACGCGAAAAGGCTTTAGAGACAAGCGAGCGGCTGAGCACGGCTGGTTCGGCGTGCTGTACCAATCCACGATTCGAATCCCTTTCGGGACCGCTCTGATGGAAGAGACGGCATTCCGTGGCGTGTTGTTGGCAGCCGTATGGGTGGTGTGGGGTTGGTGGACGGCGGTGATCGTCAGTTCTGTGCTGTTCGGTCTCTGGCACATCCTGCCGTCGTTGGAGTTTCACCAGTCAAATGAAGCGGCGACAGTGATCGGGGATGGGTGGCGAGCCAAGCTGGTGTCCGTTGTCTTGACCGTGTTGGGTACCGGTGCTGCTGGGCTCGGGTTTTGTCTGTTGCGAGATGTGTCTAACAGCCTGTTTCCGCCGATTGCCCTGCATGCGGCCTTGAATGGAATCGGACTCGCGGTTTCGTGGGCATTTGCCCGTCGTCTGTCCGATCTCTAGCTAGTAACTATCCGAAGTTTGGCGATTACGCCTGGTTACTGAGCGCAACATCTGGGCGTCTTCGCTCGGTGTGTCGCCTACCTGTTGTGTTTGTTTCGGCGTGTCGTCCCCAGATGTTGTCGTTCCGCTTGACTCACCCGTTCTTACACCC